>JAPPDN010000314.1:0-221 GCA_028824575.1 Candidatus Poribacteria bacterium
TCTCCCTTTCAGACAAAAAGTTAAGGACACACATCAAATTACGTGCTGTTCTCAATCATAATTGCTGGGTCGGTGGTCGCCCATGAGCCGTCTCTGTCGAGGATTTGCTTGGGCGAGAATCGACGCATCGAACTGAAATTTATTTAAATAGGGTGGATATTTCTGTGTAATCATCCGATTGGCATAGTGGACCTGTAAGAGGTAACGTGTTTCGTTACTTG
>JAPPDN010000314.1:231-2245 GCA_028824575.1 Candidatus Poribacteria bacterium
GTTACTGGTATTGGCAGAACCACGATGCCAGACCTCACTACGAAAAAGCACCACGTCCCCCGCATTGCATAGGATACTCTCTTCACCTCGGTTATTCCATTCTGTTGCGCCGTTTGGGGAGCATCCAGAGAAATGGCTGCCCGGCACAAACTTCGTCGGACCCAATTCCTCATACATATCGTTGAGATAGTAATGCGCGGTGGTGATAAAGATTGGGACTTTGACGCGTGGATCGGAACGAACGTCTGTCGGTAGACTAATGGGCAGCCAATCGGTATGTAATCCCTGATCCGGCCGTCCCGGTCCTGTTAGCCACGAATGCATACCGATGCAATGGCAATCCTCGCCGTGCGCTGCCTCAGCGACTTCAATAACGGGTGATCTGTCAAGGAATTGAAGATACAGCGGGTCGCGATTGAACGAGTTGCTGATGAGTTTGTGGCGGAATGCGTCACCATTTTGAGGTGTTTCATCCCGATCATGAGATTCTGGAATCGCCTCCAATCGCTCCATGGTTGCCCGCAATTCAGCGATTTCATCGGCATCAAGCACATCGGGAAAATAGACATAGCCGTCCCTTTCGAGTGCTTCAACTTGGCTTTCTAAATCATTGTGTGCCACAAGTGAGAGGGCTTTCGCCATTTTCAATACTCCTTTCCGACGATAGCAACCGGTCAACGCTTATTGCTATGATATGTTAACCACAACGAAGTTGTCAATGAAAAAATGTGTCGGAGCTGGATTTCAAGCATCTGGTTTTTTTTAGGTTACCACAAAGCGATTGTACCGGTCCCTCAACTATACCGCCTTAAGTTTTCGCCATAAGGTGGTACGACTGATCCCCAAACGTTGGGCGGCGAGCTGTGGCTTCCCATCAGACTCGTCCAAAACCCGTTGTACTAATTCACGTTCCAATGCAGCAAGTGGGTTGCTTTCCCTGAGTGCCTGCGTAACAATATCGTCTCTCAACGAAATAAGATCGAGCGGTAAATGTTGCTTCTCAATGCTTCCCGCCTGACATTTGACGAATGCATGCTCTATGATATTTTCCAACTCTCTCACATTGCCGGGGTAGGTATAATCCATTAAGATTTCAAGGGCATCGGGTGCGATCCGATGAATCGATTTTTGCGTCTGTTGGCTAAATTTTTCGATGAAGTGTTCAATAAGGAGTGGGATGTCATCTCGTCTTTCACGGAGTGGCGGCGGCGTAATCGGGACGACATTGAGCCTGTAGTATAAATCCTCCCGAAAATGTCCAGCATCGATTTCTGTTTTCAGGATTCGATTTGTCGCCGCAATGACGCGGACATCTACTTTCTTTGTCTTGGTCGAACCGACCATTTCATATTCGCCTTCTTGCAAGACGCGGAGCAACTTTGCTTGTGTTCCGAGACTTAACTCGCCAATTTCATCAAGAAAAAGGGTGCCGCCGTCCGCAGCTGAGAATCGTCCTTCGCGCGTTGCGATGGCATCGGTAAATGCCCCTTTGACATGTCCGAAGAGTTCGCTCTCTAGCAGATTATCAACTAAACCAGCGCAATTGACGCGGATGAAGGGTTTTTTTGCCCGTTCGCTATTGTAGTGGATTGCGTGCGCAACAGGTTCTTTGCCGGTACCGCTTTCGCCTTGAATCAGGACAGTCGTTTTCATCGGTGCGACGAGTTGAATTAACTCGAAAATCTCCCGCATTTTCCGATTCTTTCCGATGAGATTCCCAAACGAATGGTGTTCTTTCAGTTGGGCACTGAGTGCCTTTACCTCCGAGAGATCGCGCGCAAACCCCTGGATGAATTCTCTTTCGTCATGCGCAATTCGGATCGCGCGAATTTCCAAGGGTAAACGGTTTTTGTTTTTACGGAACAATTCCGTTTGGAACGTAATAGGATTCTGTGGATCGAGGCTTTTGAGCGTTTCGCGGGTGCTTTGAAATTGATCGGGAAGCATTAGGTCACGCAGGGACAGATTGACGAGTTCTTGGTGTGTGTAACCCAGCCATGCACAGAAATTTTCG
>JAPPDN010000923.1 GCA_028824575.1 Candidatus Poribacteria bacterium
CTTAAAACTATGGAACCGACATCCACAAAACTTATTACGCGCTGGGCAGCTGCGGAACCTATGCGGGTCGAAGATGAATTGGTTGTTGAAGAGCCGCTTGAGATCCGGGTCGGACAGCAAAGTCTAATCGTTGTGATGCGAACTCCGGGACACGATTTTGAACTCGCGGCGGGTTTCCTTTATACAGAAAGTCTCATAACTTCCGGCGATGACATTGAAATTATTGCATATTGCGATGAGGATGTTACGGAGACGGAGGATGGCAGTTTATCGTCGTTGGAGAACATTGTCAATGTTCAACTCACAGAAAAACTGGATCTTGATGCGCAATCGGGTTGGCAGCGCAATTTTCACGCGAATGCAAGCTGCGGGCTCTGTGGTAAGATGACGATTGAATCTGTGAGGCAACAGGTGTCGCCTCTGAATTCAGGGTTTCATATAAATCAAGCGGTGCTCTATCAACTTAACGACCGATTAAGGACGGCACAATCTGTTTTTGAAAAGACAGGTGGGCTTCACGCCGCTGGGTTGTTTGATGAGACAGGCGAACTCCTGATTGTTAGAGAAGATATAGGTAGGCACAACGCTGTCGATAAAGTTATCGGTCAAGCGTTACTGTCTGATTTGGTGCCGCTTGAGCGGTATATTTTGATGGTGAGCGGTCGCGCGAGTTTTGAAATTGTCCAGAAGGCGCTCTTTGCTCGAATTCCGGTTGTCGTTGCTGTTTCTGCCGCATCTACACTTGCGGTTGACCTTGCGCAAGAAGGGAACCTGACGCTGGTCGGTTTCATGCGGGGACAGAGTATGGCGGTCTATACTTGCCCGGAGCGTGTTCTCCGTGAGTCTTGAGCGAACGAGGGAAAGGGCACATTTTACTATCTTTTTTAGATGGCGCGTCTCTATAATAGCAAGTAAAACTTAATAAGGAGCAACATTATCATGGTAGGTTTCATTTTGAACGGCATTCAGGATATTGTTAATTTGCTATTCCTGGCGGCTATTATTGGGACTATAGGTGTGTCGTGGTTATACGCACATCGGTTGAAAAAGCAGTATAGTACGGACTTTCCATGGAACAAAACAGCGCTGATCGTTGGGATTGAAGTCCTGCTTTGGATCGGATTTACCATTTTCTGGGGATTCGTTAAAGCGTTTTGGCTGCCAATTGTCATCGTCGCTATTATAGCGATTGTACTTATCTCGCGGAAGAAGCGGAAGTATGTCTGAGTATAATCAAACGCGGGTGCACTTAGAAAGTGTCCCCCAGCAAAACCAACCGAAGGAGAGATTGATATGCGTCGGACGGGGAGAGCCGTGGTTGCGCACGGCAAAGATTTTGAGATTCGTGAATATCCGGTCCCAGAACCTGAACCGAATACGGTATTGCTCCGTCAGGAACTCGCAGGTATCTGTGGGACGGACCTGCATAACTGGCAGAACGGCTTCCAACAAGAAGTTTTGTTGGGTCATGAAAACGTCGGTATTATTGAGGTACTCGGTGAAGGTGTAGAGACCGATTATGTAGGTAAACCGGTGAAAGAAGGCGACCGGGTTATTTTTGCGCCGGGAACGAACTATGGTGCTTATGGGTTCCAGTGGAATCCTGACGAAGCCCCCCACTTTCGCGGTGGGTTCGCGGATTATATGTATCTCAACTATCCGAATACCTGTTTTATAAAGACCGAAGCTTCTCCTGAGGTTGCAGTGCTCACAGAACCTTTTACTGTTGGTGTTCACGCCGCAATGCGCGGTGAAATAAAGCTCGGTGATACTGTCGTTATACAAGGTTCCGGGGCTATCGGGCTTGTAACGCTTGCGTGTGCAAAGTTGAGCGGTGCCGCGAAAGCGATTATGGTCGGTGGCCCCGCCGGACGATTAGCACTCGCGAAACGGCTCGGTGCAGACGTGACGATTGATATTGAAGAAGTCACCTCTGTTGAAGAGCGGACGGAACTTGTGAGAGCTGAAACGCCGCGTGGGGAAGGTGCGGACGTTGTTTTTGAATGTGCAGGTTTTCTCCCCGCTACACCAGAAGGGTTGGGTTACACCCGACGCAGCGGTACTTTTGTTGAGGTCGGTCACTTCGTGGATATGGGGTCAATTGACTTCAACATTAACCAGTTGCTGATGCGCAAAAACCTTCGGGTCGAAGCGATCTGGGGCAGCAGTTACGAACACTTCGTTCGCGGTTTGCCGCTCCTTGAACAGAGCGGACTGCCCTTTGCTGACATGATTAGTCAC
>JAPPDN010000558.1 GCA_028824575.1 Candidatus Poribacteria bacterium
AGTAGAACGTCGTCCAATCATGGAAGAAGCTGGTATCCTCGCGCCCAATCCAGTTGCTGAGCGGCACAATTTTCATAAAATAAGTACCCAAACCGGTGAAGAAACTGCGGAAAATGTAGAGCGTCGGACCGAGGACAATAATAGCCAACAATAGCAAAAACGCGAGAATTATATTGAATTGGCTGAGACGCTTAATACCGACATTAATCCCTGTCATTACGGATACCAACGCGATGGCAGTAATGATTACAATCAGCACGACCATAGTGAGACCGGTCGCTGGAATCCCAAAGAGATAGTCAAGTCCGGAGGTTACTTGTTGGACACCCAATCCGAGCGATGTTGCAAGCCCAAAGATACCTGCGAATATGGCGAAGGTATCAATGATGTGCCCGGGCCACCCCCATATCCGGTCGCCAAATATCGGATAGAAAGCGGATCGGATCAGGAGTGGTAATCCCCGATTGTAAGCGAAAAACGCGAGCGCAAGGCCAACGACACCATAGATTGCCCACCCTTGTAAACCCCAGTGGAAGACTGTCGTCGCTATACCCAAGGAAGCCGCCGTTTGCACCTTGGGATCCCCAGCGTCGGGGACATTTTCAGCGGTGTAGGCCGTCTCTGGGTCGTAAATCGTTTCTGTCCCCAGCGGCGAATAACTGCCACCCTGAAAATAGGTAATCGGCTCTGACACGCCAAAGAACAGAAGCCCGATACCCACGCCTGCAGCAAAAAGCATCGCAAGCCATGTTAAGTAGGAATAATCGGGTTTTGCATCTGCCCCTCCGAGACGGACCTTACCGAGTGGAGAAAATGCGACGACCAAACAGAAGATAAAAACGAGATTAGCAGTGATCATGAACAGCCAATCAAGATTCGTCGTGAGCCAGACTCGGAGGCCGCCAAAGAGCTTTGTTGCACCTTCTTGGAAAACGAGAGACCCTATGATAAAAGCGACGATGGCAATACTGGAAATAACGAATACGGGTGTGAGGTAAATCTCTAAACCGAATAACTTCTTATATTCCCTTTCCTGCATATACTGTGGTTGTTTTCCTTCTTCGTTCATTTCAAAATTCTCCTTTTTCAAAGAGTTGTCAGTTATCGGAAACCCTCAGTTTGCCTCGCAGTGAGAGCTAAGAGGGTTATCAGTAACAATCTGCCTCTTAACTGAAAACTGATAACTGACGACTGACAACTACTTAGAAATAATAACCGAAGTTGAAATTAATGCGCCAATGCCATCTGTTATTTCCGTTGGCACCCACGTGATTCACCCCTGTAAGGATATTCCCGTACACATCTTCCGTGTTACCGACAAAAAAGTTACCGTCGGAAAGTGCGAGATCACTGTAGACATATAGGGTGTCCAGAATGGTCCAACTCGCGCCGAGTGTCACAAGGGTACTGGCGTTGTAGTCATCTACCGTTTTAAGGATAGTACTCCATTCCGCATAAGGTGTAACGCTGCCAATCCATGAGATGCCTGAAGTATCTATGCCGCCATATCGTAGCGATAGTGCAGGTATCAATCCCTTTGATGCGACGGGCCAAGCGAAATCGTAAGCCCCCATCGGAATGAGATCACCGGTGCCCCAAGGGGTTTCGTCAGCAATATTATGCGCGTAGTAAGAGAACTGTGAAAAAAGGGTGAAGTCTGCGAACGAGTTCTTTGCATGCGCGGAAAAGGCGTAGTGGTTACCACTATCATCGTTCCCCACATTTGTCCCTTTCAACAAGCCGTATTGCAGCGATACACCGAAATCGCCGATGTTTTCAAGTGCGTAGATTGCCCGGAGGTTAAATTGTAATAGTTCATCATATCCGTTTTCACCTGCACCCCACTCAACGTTTCCTTTCGCATCGGCCTTTTCTTCCCATTTGACGACATCATAACTGTAGCGAGAACTCGCCAGACTGCCATACTTTATCAACTGAGGATCACTCATAGGGTAGAAGCCTACGTCAAGCACCAGTTTATCAAAGGTATCATTCCATGTGATGCCTAAGTCCATATCGTCGGCGAGTCCGACATAAAAATGCTGGTCAAAGAACCAGCTTGTCGAAACGCCGTAAGCCGTCGGACCGAACGGTACCCGCACAATACCTGCTTTAACTGTGCCAAGATCACCGAGATTATACCCCAGCCATGCGGTATGTATCATACTGTAGCCATCATACCACCGGTATTCAAGCCGACTGATGATGTTGTTATAGTCGAGATCAGCATTGAG
>JAPPDN010000089.1 GCA_028824575.1 Candidatus Poribacteria bacterium
AAATCATAGCAATCAGAAAAATCACAGTTCAGAACGCAAAAGTGGAAAGCGTTAGGAAACCGCCCCTACAGGGCCTGGGGCCAAAATTAGACGAAAAAAACCGAGAACTAATTCGCAAATTATGCTTTTTTTCTAAATTAACTTGACAAACCTTTTTTTTGGGTGTATAATACTATTACTACGTATTTAGTTTTAGTATTTACCAATCGTAATTCGCAACATGCGCATTATAGTAAAATCCGAAAATAAGCTTACACTTGTCGCTCGTAGGGGTTGGGTTACCCAACCCCTACGGTTCCCATGTGTGCAAATAATTACGGGCTCTACTATAACATTTTGACTTGTTAGGTCAAATTCACCTTTAACTTTTATATATTAAGGACCGAATCCGATGAAACCCCAGAGATTACACCATTTAGAACTTGAAGTGATGAAAGTGGTATGGAAATTGACGCATGCCACGGTCAACGATGTCCTTGATAACATTGACCGCAAGCTCGCCTATACCACCATCGCCACCACTATGAAAAGCCTCGAAAAGAAGGGCTTTTTGTCGCATCAAGTTGATGGTAGGACGTTCGTTTACCAGCCTTTAGTCAAAGAGACAGAGATTACGCATTCGATGCTCAACGATCTGTTAGAACGCCTTTTTGACAACTCGGCAGAGAAACTGGTGAACACACTCCTCGAAGTGCGACAAACCAGTCCAGATGAACACAATCGCTTACAAGCGTTAATTAACAACTATCAACCTGAAGGAGAAGAAACCAATGAGTAAGCAAATCCTCCTTTCCCTGCTCAACTGCTCCTGGCAATGGATGCTCCTGAGTGGCTTGATATGGTTTGCAACAAGTTCCGTGTTTCGCAAAAGTCGCCGTTCCAACACCACTGTCCACCTACTCTGGCTGTTATCTTTACTTAGCCTCCCTATCCTGTTCGGTTTAAATCAGTTTGTACCAGCACCCTCAATAGGGAGTCCGGTTTCAGAATTAGCACAGACAGAGCCAGTGAACATACGTGGTTTAGCTGCGTTGGCTACAGATCTACCGGAAGTTTCATCCGTCGGCAGCGACACGCAAACCCAACTCCTTACGGCAGATAAGTCTTTTTTCAATTGGACAAAGATTGATCTGCTACTGTGTCTTTGGGCAATCGGTACGCTCGCTATGTTCGTCCGCTTCATGTTTGGCTTGTGCCGAATCTATCAGCTCCGACGCAGTGCTGTAGTGGCTGATGATTCATATCAGGCAATTTGCCAACGATTGGCACAACAACTGGACATAAAACGTCCGGTCACTGTGTGCTTTTCGGATCGGGTAGCATCGCCAATCTCATTCGGCTGGTTAGCCCCGTACATCCTAATTCCACGCACGCTCAATTTGGAGCAGTTTGAATTGGTAGCCGCGCACGAATTGGCACATGTCCAACGCCTCGATTGGTTGACGAACCTCTTTTCGCACTTGGTCGGTGTTATCTTCTTTTTCCACCCAATTTATCATTTTCTTAACCGCGAACTCGTCCGCGTGCGGGAGCGTATCTGCGACGACTGGGTCATCCAATTGACGGGTGCTCGGAAAAACTACGCGCAGTGTTTATTGGATCTGGTGCGTCACGAAGACCGGAGTGTTCCACTTGCGTTATCACTCAATCAACCATCACAGCTGGAATCTCGGATTGATGCCATCCTGAAAAGCAACCGACGGTTAGACGTGCGACTGAAGCCGCGCTTGCAGTTAATAGTAGCGACTTTACTCCTAACGGGTCTACCCTTGTTGGCAATGGCACAACTGGTTCCCCTGAAAACTTTCCAAGTCTCGCTGTTCGCGCAGACCCCTCAGAAATCGGAAAAAGCGGTTGATAAGACTGAGAAAAAGCAAGACATGGAAAAAGCCAAAGCTGGAAAAATGGATGGGAAACAGTACAAAGATGAATCACGTATCACAGTGAAAGACCCAACACGGCTTGAGCAGTCCGAAGAAAACCGAATATTCTCTGGACCGCAGCCCGGGGAAAAACTCCCACCCTTGACAGTAACGGGTGTTGGTGGTAGAATTGACGGAACAACGTTTGATATGACCACCAAAGCAGATGGAAAACCGCTCATCCTCTTCTTGCAAGATACCAATGCAGTTGGTGTAAAAGGACTTGTTAACGTGTTTAAATTGTTGCTTCAAATTGATGCTCACCAAAAAAGGCAGAGCAAGGCAACGGGTACCGAAACGTCTAAT
>JAPPDN010000102.1 GCA_028824575.1 Candidatus Poribacteria bacterium
GCAGAGAACCGCCGCACGACTCAACCCGCCCATACACCAGATTCGAGCATAGCTCTCCCTTCAATATTGAGAAGCCGTTGTGGGTTTTTGTGGGCAGTACCGTAACAAAAGCCAAGGGAACGAAAGAGGAAAAAAATGTTGCCGCCGATATTGCGCTGATTGTTGAGTTTATCGCCGCTTTCTTAGCAAACCCTACCACGGCACAAAGACGCATTAGAGAAATCCTAACCGGAAAGGGGCAAGATACGGGGCTTCTGGACCAAAGAGGTAATGATATTTTCGCCGGAGCCTTTGCCTACCTTAACAAACAGATGGTCGCTGGTGAGAATACAACCGACATCTACCGCGACATCTTACGGCGGCTGTTCAACAACGCCGGAGGTGGTCAACTCTCCCTCGAACGTTTAATGGGGGAATCAGGTGAAGTGGCACTGAAAGCCGGAGCGGCACAGGAGCCTTTTGGCCTCATAAATGTAGGTGACGCCAAGGGCTTGTGCGACCACATGGAGGAAGTCGCTAGATTTAGTGGCACCCCACTTTCTGTTGAAGATAGCGATTTCACCGAGGCAATGTTCGTTGGCATTCGCGAATCGAGTTCTCCTGTAAACCTGTTAATTGGATCAAAGAAGTTTATTGAGGGCTGGGACTGCTGGCGCGTCAGTACGATGGGGCTCATGCACGTTGGCCGCAGCGAGGGTACACAGATAATTCAACTCTTTGGTCGCGGAGTTCGCCTGAAAGGCTTCGGATGGTGCCTGAAACGCAGCGGCCATTCGCACGCTCCCAAACGTCCTCTCTTTATTGAAGAATTGGAAACGCTGAATGTCTTCGGCATTGAGGCCGATTTCATGGAGAAGTTCCGAGAATTCCTCAAGGAGGAAGGGCTTCCTGGAAACGAGTGCCGTAGAATTTTCTCCATTCCGCTTAACGTGACATACAACTTAGGCAAACGCCTTCGCATCCTGCGACCAAAGCGCAAGACAACCGACGGCGCGGAATACGACTTCAAGAGGGATGCTGCCATTCCCTGTGTGGGAGACGTGCCCGAATATGTCACACGCAATAAGGTCGTCGCTGACTGGTATCCGCGAATTCAAACCGTTTCAACTCAAGAGGCCAAGAGTATTGCTCAGAAAGAATCTGCCCAGCTTCGCGAGCGTCATTTGACCTTTCTCAATTTCGACACGCTTTATTTCGAGGTCGAGCGCTTCAAGCGGCAGCGCGTCTGGCATAACCTGAACGTCACAAAGAACGGTATTCGCAAACTGCTCTCCGATTCCACTTGGTACACGCTCTACCTACCGTCAAGCCGTCTCGAACCATCGGACTTTGCCGGAGTGTCATTGCTGCAGCAAGTGGCTATCGAATTGTTAAAGAAATACTGCGACCGGCTCTACAACTACCGCAAGCGCGAGTACATTGAACCTAGGCTTGAGCTACGGGATCTTGAACCGTCTGATTCTAACTTTCCAGGAGAAGACGAATACCAGTTGATCGTGGATGGCGACGAGAGCCAACTCATTCAGGCCATCAGGCAGATCAGGAGAGATCTTGAAACCCGGAAAGACGACCTTCTGCGCATCGGCGATCTTTGCGCCTGCAGTTTTGTACACCATCTTTATCAACCGTTGTTTCATGTCCGCCGAGGCGGCAAAATCACTATTCTGCCTGTAGCACTCAACGAGAGTGAGTACCAATTCGTGTCGGACTTGAAGGCATGGTGCAATGAAAACTACCAATCCTTGACTGGGGAAGGAGTCGAGCTCTTCCTTTTACGCAACATGAGCCGTGGGAAAGGTGTTGGCTTTTTCGAAGCTAGCAGTTTCCACCCCGATTTCATCCTGTGGCTCCTAGAGGCGGGCAAGCAATACATTACATTTGTCGAGCCTCATGGCCTACATCACGAAGGTCCCGGAAGCGACAAGATTCTATTCCATCGTCGCATAAAGGACGTGGAGAACCGCATTGGTGACTCGGATGTCATTCTGAACAGTGCAATCTTGTCGTGGACTCAATATCCCCAGCTAGGCTGGGGACTTAGCCGCGAGGAGCTTGAAACTATGAATGTCCTGTTCATGAAAGAAGATAGAGACCACTACGTGCCGAAGCTACTTGCTCTTGCGAAGACATAGAGAGACGCGTGCGGTCCCGAGGGTCGCCGATTAGCGTGAAATGGTCGGGACGGCGGGATTTGAACCCACGACCACTACACCCCCAGTGTAGTGCGC
>JAPPDN010000233.1 GCA_028824575.1 Candidatus Poribacteria bacterium
GAGGCTATTGCTGATGCTCCGTTTGACCGTCCTATCAGAAAACGTCTCTCAGACACGCGGTCTTCTCTTACGCACAAATTTAGCGTTGGCGGTCATGAAGGTTATATTCATGTCGGCTTTTATGAAGATGGTAGTCCTGGAGAAGTCTTTCTCCGTATGAGCAAAGAAGGAACAGCTGTCTCTGGCTTGATGGACTCTGTCGCGGTCCTCACTTCTATTGCGTTGCAGTACGGCGTCCCCTTAGAGTCGCTTGTTAATAAGTTTAGCCATGTTCGATTTGAACCGTCAGGTTTCACGGCTAATCCCGATATTCCGATAGCGAAGTCGATTATAGATTACGTTTTCCGGTGGCTCGGCATACGGTTTCTCTCCCAAGAACCACACGGAGACTCCGACGTGCAGGCTTTTGATGCAGAGATGGTGCCGCCCGAGGAACTTCATCCGTATGGGCACGGCAGTAACGGTGAGACCGACTCTTGGGTGGCTCATGAAAAGCAGGTTGTGCTTCAGCATGCGGATGCACCACCGTGTCTTGAGTGTGGTGCCCTTATGATGAGAAGTGGTGTCTGCTATCGTTGCACAAACTGTGGCGCGACGAGTGGATGCTCCTAAGACTGTATATGCCAGAGTCATTCAAAAGCAAGAACGGAATAGCTTTGAATGGCTCTGGTTTTTTTTGGACTTGTCACCGTGAAAATCAAGGAGAAAGTATGGAGGGAAAGCTTCCCAAAAAGTGTTCACTGTCCACGGGCATGATGAGGCAGCCAAGCATGCTGTTGCCAGATTCATAGAGAGGCTTGATTTAGAGGCGATCATACTCGACGAACAGTCCAGTGAAGGTTTGACGATCATTGAAAAATTTGAAAAACATGCTAAAGGTGCCGACTTTGCAATTGTCTTGATGACCCCCGACGATGTTGGTGCGCCTATTGAAAAGAAGGATGACCTCAAACTCAGAGCACGGCAGAATGTTATCTTTGAACTCGGGTATTTTTTCCATGCATTAGGACGTAAGCGTGTTTGTGCTCTTTACAAAGAAGGTGTTGAGCTCCCTTCGGATATTTATGGCGTTGTTTATGTGCTCATGGATGAGTTTGATGCATGGCAACTGGCACTAGCGAGAGAAATGAAGCAGGCAGGCTTAACTTTTGATGCAAACAAACTTTTATAGAATAGGACTTACGCATTCTCTCTTGATAAGAGGTTGGGACCCTACAAAACATCAGAAACTATCAAAGTGGAATATCCGAAGTTACGTAAGTCTTATAGAATATGGAATGCGAAACTCTTAGTAGAATTTCTATAAGTTTGTCCTTCCAAAATTTGATTGGACGCTACCGATGGGTTAATGCTATAATTAACACAGCGTTCTCATTTTATGTGAGCGGATGTCTCTTAGCACCCGCCGCATTGGTGTGAAAATGGAGGAGAAATCATGAATGTGAAAACTCAATCGAAAGTGTTCATCTCCTATGGGCATGATGATGAAGCCAAAACAGCTGTCGCTAAATTTGTAGAGACCTTGGGTTTAAAGCCAACCGTTCTTGACGAACAACCGAGTAAGGGACGAACAATCATTGATAAGTTTGAAGAACAGGCAGATGAAGCGGGTTTCGCAATTGTCTTGTTGACACCCG
This sequence comes from Candidatus Poribacteria bacterium, assembly GCA_028824575.1. Lineage (GTDB taxonomy): Bacteria > Poribacteria > WGA-4E > WGA-4E > WGA-3G > WGA-3G. The sequence goes on from JAPPDN010000233.1 coordinate 1,638, forward strand.
ACGATGTTGGTTCCTCAAAAACTACAGGAGAACGCAAACATAGGGCCCGCCAAAACGTTATCTTTGAGCTCGGTTATCTCCTCGGAGGGTTAGGCGAACGAGTGTGTATCCTCTACAAAGAAGGCGTTGAGTTACCATCGGGTATTCGTGACGTAGCCTATGTATACATGGATAGTACCGGTGATTGGAAACTAAAACTTGGTCAGGAAATGCGAAACGCAGGACTGCCTGTTGATACGAGTTGGGGCCTGTTGAAGAAGAAATAGATCAATGGTGAAATAGAGGATCCACTATGGAAGAAAAAACTCTGTCAAAGTTGCTTGTCAGTAGAAAAGAAGCAGAGAAGAAAATACAAGAATAGATTGATAAAAGACAACAACTCCTCCAATTTATTTAAAACTAAATGACCCTGAAGTGACGTTCCGATTTTGTTGCCTTTAAAGTGTCAGTTAGGTTATAATAGAAAGGCTTGAGTTGAGTAGATGGTTGCGTCCCGATTGTAGTTTTACCATCGGGATGAGGAAAGTCCGGACCCCGCAGGGCAGGATGCTGGGTAACACCCAGGAGCGGCGACGCTATGGAAAGTGCAAC
>JAPPDN010000412.1 GCA_028824575.1 Candidatus Poribacteria bacterium
CAGTAGATTACCGTGAAAGGGGTTACGCAACCGGACGCATACCGACAGTTTATGGAAGACGTGAACCACGTCCCGGCACCTCAGAGCAGTTGGTGGCACGCTTAATAGATCACTGCATCCGTCCGCTTTTTCCAAAGGACTTTAAGGCTGAGGTGCAAGTTTTATGTAACGTGTTTTCATCTGATGGTGTTCATCCGGCGGATGTCCCCGCACTTATTGGCACTTCTGCCGCATTATCTATTTCCGATATACCCTTTAATGGACCTGTCGCCGCAGTCACCGTCGGGAAAATCCAAAACGAATTAGTCATTAACCCAACTTATGAGGAATTGCATGCCTCCGATATGGAGTTGTTCGTGAGTGGGAAAGAGGACGCTGTCATGTCTGTCGAAGGCGGCGGACATGAGATTCCTGAAGACGAAGTTATTGACACAATTATCACCGCACACGCTCAGATAAAAGAGGTCATTAAACTCCAAGAGGGATTGGCAGCAGGATGCAGTAATACCAAACGAGACTATGCCTCTAAAAGCGTTGAATCAAACCTCAGCGACCAGGTCCGAAATCTCGCTACATCACGGATTCGGGAATCTATCGGGATGGCGGACAAGAAGTCGCGGGAGGATTATCTCGAACAAGTAGAAAAAGAAGTCCTGGCGGAAATCCTTGAAGATGCACCAGAGGACGCTGATCCGAATGCAGCAAAAGATGCCGTCTCTATCTTGAGTGACATAGAAAAAGAAGAGATGCGGCAGGCAATCCTTAACGAAGGTAAACGTGTTGATGGACGTGGCGTAACCGACATTCGCTCCATTTCAGGCGAAGTGGCACTGCTGCCACATACACACGGCTCCGCACTCTTTACGAGAGGACAGACACAGGCACTCTGTGTAACGACACTCGGCACTTCTGGAGATGAAGATGTCCAACGTGGACTTGATGGGGAAGCAAGACGCGCTTTCTTTTTACACTATAATTTCCCGCCATTCAGTACCGGTGAAGTCAAACGAATGATGGGACCTGGGCGTCGAGAGATCGGACACGGCGCACTTGCAGAAAAGGCACTTGAACCGGTCATTCCGAATAAGGATGAGTTTCACTATACCATCCGTATAGTTTCCGAAATCTTGGAATCCAATGCCTCATCCTCTATGGCAACTGTTTGTGGCGCAACGCTCGCATTATTGGATGCAGGCGTACCTCTTAAAAGACCCGTCGCAGGGATAGGGGTCGGGCTTATTAAGGAAGGTGAACAGGAAGCCATACTCACCGATATGCTCGGTACCGAGGATTTTCTTGGCGATATGGACTTTAAAGTGGCCGGAACCAGTGAAGGTGTTACGGCTGTACAGATGGACATCAAGATTGAGGGCGTCACCCCTGAATTGATGCGCCGCGCGATTCACCAAGCAAAGGAAGCGAGGCTTGCAGTCATCGAACAGATGAATGCCATTATCGCCCAACCGCGGGCTGAGCTTTCGCCCTATGCCCCCCGGATTTACTCTCTCCAGATCGCACAGCAGAAGATTAAAGATCTCATCGGACCTCGCGGTAAAACTGTACAAGGCATCCAAGAGGAAACAAACACGACCATCAACATTGAAGATGATGGAACTGTGGAAATCGCTGCGACGAGCGCAGAAGATGTCAAACGCGCTGAGGAGAAAGTCCGAGCAATTACGGCTATGCCTGAAATCGGTAAGGAGTACACCGGTAAAGTCGTACGAACCGCATCCTTCGGCGCATTTGTAGAGATCTTGCCCGGCAAAGATGGACTCGTCCATATCTCACAGATGGGAGATGGATACGTCCGGCGGGCAGAGGATGTCATGCAGGTTGGGGACGAGGTCACTGTTCGTATTCTCACAATTGACGATCAAGACCGCGTGGATCTCGCACTTGTTGCTGCAGGTGGTGTTCCGGTTGAAGAACTCAAGATTGAATCAAGTGACGAGCGCGAATCCTCATCTGATTGGAATGCTTCCAGAGAATCTCGCGATAGTGGACGTTCTAACTATCGGGATAATCGAGATTCACGGGAATACCGCGATCGGCGCGGAAACGACAACCGCGATCGGCGGGGCGGCAACCGTTATGACCAACGCGATAATTCTCGCGACTTCCGTGATCGCCGCTCACCACGTCTTCCAAAAGGGCGTTCTCGATAATAAAGTGTCGAACGCTGCACGACGTTACAGTTAAGAACTAATGTATGAGATAAATAG
>JAPPDN010000856.1 GCA_028824575.1 Candidatus Poribacteria bacterium
ATGCGATTCACCAAATGGGATTAAATACGGTGGATACGAGTTTCGATGAGCGTCTTAAGGTGCTATATGATGCTGCAGTCGAAAAAGAGTTGTGGAAAGACACCTATGCCATTACGAACAGAGCAGAGTACTGGGCTGAAGGCACACAGTCTTGGTTTGACACGAACCGCGCAAACGACGATCAACATAACCATGTTGATACCCGCGACAAGTTAAAAGAATACGACCCCGCGCTTGCAGCACTGCTAACTGAAGTTTATGGCGATAGGGATTGGCGGTATACGCGAGCGGTGACACGTTTAAGTCTTTCGCATCTTCAAGGGTTCGATCCTGAAGATTCCCCGAAGTTTGCATGGCCCCGTGAGTTAATAGAGTTGACAGAATTCCACCAACAATTGAAGAGCCCAGAGAGCGATGGTGGTGGCAAATGGATAGACTTGAAGCAACACGATCCGAGTCTGCTGCCAAATCTAAGATCAGGAAGCAGTGACACCGAAACCGCAATCATTTTCGTGAATGGCGGCAAGACTGAGATCGCCTATTATTGGGTAGATGGTAACGGTGAAGAGAAATTCTATGGTAAGGTTGATGCTGATACTTTTGTGAATCAGCACACGTTTGCGGGGCATATCTGGCTCATCAAAGACGCGAACAGTGACAACCTATCTGTATTCCGCGCTGAGGAAAAAGCGGGACGCGCATTCGTTGGAGCAGAACCATTGATTATGGAGAAATCAGAGTGAACCAAGTTGTCCAGAAGGTTACTGCATTTATCGTCCGTGAGAGAGATGGTGTCAAAGAGTTACTTGTTTTCAAACATCCGACTGCGGGTATCCAGATTCCTGCTGGTACTGTTGAGGAAGGTGAGGATCTTGAAACGGCTGTAAAGAGAGAAGCTTATGAAGAAACAGGCTTACAATCTGTGGAAATCGAAAACTATCTGGGTTGTTTTGAAAATGAATTGGAAAGTAACCAAAGGATAATAGCGGAAACAACACAGGTTTATATTGAACCCAACTTAAGGGCAATTCCGTACAAGCGAAAGCTGCCCAAAGGGCTTACCGTTGATTACCTTTCTACACGGGAGGATTTCACACATATTTTGTACATTGAGTATGAATATGACAAATTCCACAAGCCGATATGTATTGACGCTAACATTATAGGTTGGGTGCCGAATGAAAACTTAAGTGCGCAGAAAAAAAGACATTTTTTCCTTATGTCCACACAAGAGAAAACAGCGGATGTGTGGGAATTGAAGAGCGATGGGGGGCACATTTTCAAGCCGTATTGGACACCACTTTCGCCGAAACCCGAAATTATACCGCCACAAGACAAGTGGTTGGATTTTGTCTATGAAAAAATCTGAATTGTAGTAAAATAAACATTAGAATAGATTGCGGTTCTAACTTTCCAGTTAGCGTATTGGAAAACGGAGTAGAAGGATCATGAAAAATCTTAAACTGACTTCACTCGGACAAATTCCGGAAACCGACATCACTTTTGGAGATATGACAGTGTTTGTTGGCGAACAAGCAAGTGGGAAAAGCATACTGCTCCAACTTATGAAGTTAATTTTAGATAGGAATGATATTACCCGGACTCTCAAGAAGCACGGCTTTGATTGGCACGGAAAAACCGAGCATTTCTTATCACTCTATTTCGGTGAAGGGATGGAAAAGATTTGGAGCACCACAGCAACAAAAATCACTGTGGATAACGAAATGTTTGAACTTGATGAGGTGTTAGCGAAAAAACACAAGAAAAAAGCGGAATCCTTGTTCCTGATACCTGCTCATCGGGCGATGACGCTCAAAGATGGCTGGCCTCGAGCTTTTACTGACTATGCTATCGGCGACCCATATGTTGTTAAGCAATTCAGTGAGCATTTACGTTTACTGTTGGAAATGAGTTCAAGTTCCAGTGAGGACATCATTTTTCCACAGGCCGGCCGTATGAATAAAACAATACGAGATACAATTGGAGAAAATATCTTTGGCGGGGCTCAAGTTAAGCTCGACCGTTCCGGTTTACGGAAACGTATCGTTTTGGATGTTGCAGGTAGTCATCTCCCTTTTATGACCTGGTCCACTGGGCAGCGAGAATTTGTGCCGCTTTTGATGGGGTTGTATCAATCTATGCCTTCAGGGGGCACTCGAAAAAAAAATAATCTCAATTGGGTTGTGATCGAATAACCAGAAATGGGATTACAACCTCAATCCA
>JAPPDN010000683.1 GCA_028824575.1 Candidatus Poribacteria bacterium
CAAAGACCCCTAGCAAAAACACCTACGGGAGGATACGGTTTTTTCTAAAATCGACACTTATGGTTCGGTTAGGAAACCGAACCTACCGGCCCCGGGTCACACCGGTTATTATTTCTAAAATTGACACTTATGGGGCGGTTTCTCAACCGCACCGATTTGGAGTGTCTCATTGAATTTTAATATCCACTATAAATAACACTGACCAACGCAATTCTTGTGGATTTTAAAGTTAGGGTTGTGTTATAATTTCTTTGGATTTGCTGAATATCTACAATTCTAAAGGGCATGACTCGTATGCCTGTTTAAAAAAGGACACCGTTTTTTAATGAAACACATAAAGATTCCCGGCGTCAGCAAAGACATTTCACACCTGATTCTGGGCAGTATGATGTTCTCCCCTACCAGGTTTGACTATAGCACTGAAATGCTTGACGCATTTTTTGAAGCAGGCGGAAATGCGCTTGACACCGCACACGGCTATGGTGGTGGTGATAGTGAGATGCTCATCGGACTCTGGATGCGGCAACGTGGGAACCGAGACGATGTTTTTCTTATTGATAAAGGTGGACACCCACAAGGTAGAGTGCCACGCCCGCGTCTGTCCCCTGAAGAACTCAAAGCTGATCTTGATGAAAGCATTACACGACTCCGGACCGATTATATCGATCTTTACATGCTCCATCGCGATGACCCTGTAATCCCGGTGCGTACGATTATTGATTATCTGAACGAAGAGATCGGGGCTGGACGCATCCGAGCCATTGCTGCCTCTAACTGGCAACCGGAGCGTATTACTGATGCGAACACCTATGCCGAGGAAAACGGGCTCGCGGGTTTCGTCTCCTGTAGCAACAATATCAGTCTCGCTGTGCCGATGGAACCGATGTGGGGTGGGTGCGTCTGCGTTGATGATGCCGCACGGGTATGGCATCAGGAGAGCCAATTTCCGTTGATGCCGTGGTCTTCGCAAGCGCGCGGCTTCTTTAGCGGTGCGTTTACACCGGAGAACCGCGATAATGGAGATATGGTGCGCGTCTATTACAATGACGAAAACTTTGAAAGACTTACACGCGCAAAGAAATTAGGCGAAAAATACGGCTATTCCCCAATTCAAGTCTCCCTCGCGTATTGCTTGAATATTTCGTTCCCAGTTTTTCCGATTGTTGGCCCCGCGACTTTAGAGGAAATGGATTCCTCACTCGGTGCAATGGGGCTTGAACTCTCTGATGCTGAAATGCAATGGCTCAACTTAGAAACGGGTGGCGACCTGCTATGATTATTCGGATTCTCTCTCTACTGTTCTGTCTCCAATTCATCTTTTTCCGGTTCGGCTTTGCACAAGGGGGCTGAGGTGCCTGAAGCAATCCCGCGATTCCACGTAGCGGGATCGGTGAAGTCAGTCTGACTTCAGGAGAAATGAAGAAATTGCAGAGCACGTTCAGTATGATGCGATGGTTTGACGCACAAGGCGGACACCTTGAAACGAGAGGGCTTTCCATAGACCGGGATGTAATAGAAATTCCGGAACACCGACATCAGGTTAAGCTAAATATTTTTCGCGTTGATGTCGGGTTGAAATATCACCTCAATTCTCAGTGGATGTTGGAAGCAAACATACCGTACGAGACCAAAACCCAAGAGGCAACCATTGAGGAGTTTCCTGAGTCCCGCCTCACGCCTTCAGAATGGAAAGCGGCTGAGCGCAATCGGAACATTCATCATCGAAATGAAACTTATGTAGGCCCCGCTGATTCTGATGTTTTGTTAGGATATAGAACACAAGGGGTGCTGGCAGAGAACGATTTTTTAATAGCGCGTATCGGAACAACGATTCCTTTTGGCAAAACCGAGGAAAATCCGTGGATACTCGGTGATAAAGGACTTAAACATCTCCATATCCAGTTCGGGACCGGTACCTTCAATCCGATCACTGACCTGAATTATAGTCTCCCAGTCTACAAAGGATTGGGTGCAAGTGCCAGTGTCCGCGGGAAGTTTCCATTCTATGAGAATAGCAAAACTTATCGCGCTTCAAGCGAGATTATCTATACAGCAGGGCTGAATTATCGGCTTAATAACTGGTTTTCGTTCCAATCAGGCTATCTCGGTACTTATAAATCTTTCGCTTATTGGGCAGGGGACGTGGACAAAAACACCGGGCTCCTGTTCGGTATGGCATCGTTTGGCGCGTCAATTAGAACACCTTATAATGTTCCTTTG
>JAPPDN010000251.1 GCA_028824575.1 Candidatus Poribacteria bacterium
GGACGGCACTGCGATCTTAAATTCTAAATTAGAATCCACAATAGACGACACAGACACGGCACCCTGAGTTACAGGTATTTTCAATGCCATAGGCGGAGGAGCAGGTTTCCTTTCTGGCTCCTGTCCGTTTTTTGGGCGCAACGATTCCGGGGTGCGTTCCTCCGAAGGATCCGGCACTTCTACTTTTTCCTTTATCTGTTGCGTCGTGTCGATTTCGGGTAAAGAATGTGTGTCCTCATCAAGACCTGTTTCTATCGGTTCCGAGGTCTCTACCTTCGGCGTATCCACTACTGCTGCTATTTCTAACTGTTTCGCTGCATCTACCCCAGGAACAGAAGGTTCATCCGCGTTATTCTCGGTTTCCGAAGGTGGTGCAATGTCTTCTGAACTCCCTAAGAGGTGCTCGTGAACTTCATCATGAATTTCCGTTAGGGATTCAGGTGTGAGCGAATCCAATTCGGCGGCGGTTTCCGAAGTATCCTCCGCCGGTTTTTCAGGTTTGAGTGCCTCCAATTCAGCTAATATCTTTTCAATGCGGGCAGAAACGGGATCAGCATCATCAATAAAAAAGGTTAAGCGATATGCGTCAAGAATCTCTGTAGGGAGGTGGCGTGAGATGGGCGCGTCGGTTAACTGAAACTGCGCCCAATTGGCGAGTCCACTCATCGAAAGCTTCTGATACATTACACGCACCTGTCTTTCGCTGTTAACCAGATTCCGTACACTCATAATGGTGGCATCACCATCAAGGCTAAAGAGTATCTCAATATCTCGGAAACGCCCTGTTACGCTATTCCTAGCCATGTTATCGTTCTCCTTGAAAATCTCTCTATATGTATTAACTAAGCGCGAACATAAGTTTACCAGACTTTGCCGGACTAATTCTATTCAACGTCTTTTTGTCAATTTGCGTTACAAAGTTTTTGCTATCCAATCGTTACTTGAGCGTTAGACCATCAGCACCTATATTAGAACATGGAGAACCGAGTAGCACCAGATACCCGGCGCGTATAGAAAATTCAGCGTCTGATGAGCATTTTTCGGGTCGCGTGAAAATCCCCAGCTTGAATCGAATAAAAATAGATGCCGCTTGCGACAATCTCACCCGCAGTATTGCGCCCATCCCAATATGCGGTGTGCAAACCTGCCTTGTGGTAGCCAAGCGTCTTAGCATAGATACGTCTTCCCTGCGCATCATAGATATAGAGCGATACATTCACGTCTGAAGCGAGTTGATACGGAATCCACGTCTCTGGATTAAATGGGTTTGGAAAATTTTGGTTTAAATGGTTGACAGGCGTAGATTTAACGACATCCGGTATCCAATCAGAAGGTATTGGCTCCTCAACAGCAAGTGAATAACCGTCTGGATGCACGCGAAAAATGCGGAGTTGATACAGATCCGCGATGTAGAGAGCCGTGTCCGTTAATTTTAATTCAGATGGAAACTGGAGTTCATGAAACTGTGAGGTAACCGTCAGCGTTCGTGTATCAATCAACTGAACGCTATCGCTATCGAGTAGATAGAGATAGTTCCCTTCGACCTGTGCATCAATAGGGAGCGCATCATTTTCATATCTACCATGCAACCTCGGTGTGCGCGGATCAGACACATCAAGCACAGTAACGCCAACGCCGCTATCCAATAGATACGCACGATCCGGGGCAAGGGTAACCCCTGTTGCGTTGCCCTGTGTGGCGTAACTTCCAATAGGACGCGGCACTGAAGGCTCTGCAATGTGAAAAATATGCAACCCGCCCTCAAGCGCAGCGACATAAGCATAGGAAGGCGAAGCCACGTCAACAACAACGCGATAAGCACTCCCATCCATGTCACGTTTGGAGACGATTCTGCTCTGTTGAGGGATTCGACTATCGACGACAATTAGGGATTCCGCGCAAAGATAGGCGTAACCTTCGTGCAACGCAATATCTGAAACAGGTGCAGCTGTTGGTATATGCGTCAGAATCGTGTTCCCCGCGAGATCCACAACGAACATACCTGTCTCGGCAGCAACAAAGCCGTACCTGTCCTGTACACGAACTTTGGTGCAGCTTGCCGCCCCGAGCTGCTCGTTAGAAGTAAGGGTATCCGCAGGCAATGATAGATTTCGGGTCAAAGTGCGGTGATAAAGGGTCGTCCATTCAAGGGTGCGCCACCCGCCCACGCCGTTTGCAACATCGGCAGCCCGCTCCCCTGCCGTCGTCTCCCCGACATCA
>JAPPDN010000595.1 GCA_028824575.1 Candidatus Poribacteria bacterium
CATGTTTCCATCGAATTCAAGTTCAATAGTGATTTGCGTGTCGCTTTTTCGCTTGGGTTGGTTCCAAGGTATTGTCACACCTGCTATTCCGGCGACTGATATCGAATCCCTGATGGCAAAGATGGAGCGTGTGTATTTTCTACCACGCAAGGTTAACGTAACTACACTCTCATGCAGATTCGCCTCCGTCAATGGATATGCGGTTGATGCTACTAATCCTTCAGTTACCTCATATGTTGCAGAAACAGATAATTCTGCGGTGAGTGGAGGACCGTCATAACCTTCAATAGCATCTGCTTCGAGTGTAAAAATCAATATCGCATCCTTTTCAACGTTTCCTTCAAACTTAAGTTCAACCGTGATCTTCTCACCAGCACCGTTTGTCCGATCAACACTGATACCGGTAACCCCGGATACAGTGATTTCATCACGAATACCGTGTATGAAACCACCGCTGCTCAATGTCAACGTCACAACACTTCCATTAAGCGTAGCTGCTGTCAATGGTTGAGGTGCTGATGCTGTTATTGTTGGTCCTCCTTTTTCTCGAACGACTTCAATATCTATGTCCAAATCCGGGTTCTCATCCAAGATCGGACTAAGCGGAAACGTATCGGTAATCGGATTACCTCTAAGGGACAACTCTTCAAGATAAACCAAGCCTGCCAATGGACTAACGTCGCGAATTTGATTGTCCCGGAGATCCAGATCTGTCAACGATGCATCCGCCAGTTGTGCAAGCGGAGTGACATCGCGAATTTGATTATTCTGGAGGTACAACGCTTCAAGGCTTGCCAGTTGTGCAAGCGGAGTGAGATCACGGATCTGATTAGACCCCAAAAATAACCTCCTCAGTTGCGTGAGTTGTGCAAGCAGACTAATGTCCCTAATCTGATTGGCTGAGAGGAGCAAATCAGTCAGTTGTGTGAGTTGCGCAAGTGGGCTAATGTCACTAATCCGGTTGGCTGAGAGAAACAAATCAGTCAGTTGTGTGAGTTGCGCAAGCGGGTTAATGTCACTAATCCGATTCAGACGGAGTTCTAACCGCGTTAACTGTGTAAGTTGGGCGAGCGGGGTAATATCCATGATCTCATTCTCCCCAAGTTTCAACTCCCTGAGTTCCGTAAGTTGTGTGAGTGGGCTAAGATCACTAATCTGATTAGCCTCGATATTCAACTCCCTGAGTTCCGTAAGTTGTGTGAGTGGGCTAAGATCACTGATATTTTCATACGCGAGGGTTAAAGTGCTGAGTTGCGTTGCATGTTCCAAACCAGTGAGGTGGGTTATCTTTGGTAAATCAAGCTCATCTGGTAGGAATCTATTCGTCTTCAATTCGTCCAACCGCTTGGACCACAATGTTGTCAGTTGCGTCAGTTGTTCTTCAGGGATTTTAAGAATGTCAACACCATCAATAATATTAAGTCCCAGAGTCAGGCGCACTGCTATGGCTAAACTGGTATCAGCGAATTCTACACGCGGTGGCGTTTCCAACAGTGTTGTCCCTTCACGGATTGGGGTCCACTCTCCAGGGGCAGCTGGGTTATCAGAACAAAACGTCTCATTGGTCTCTCTCCAACGTGCTTCGTATGTGGTTCCAGGCTCAAGGTCTGTAAAGATAAAGGATAAATACTCACCAAAATTTGGGCGAGTAACGAGCCACCCCTTAATTGTGTCGCATTTCAGGATCCAATCTCCTTGAGGATCTTTGCGACGCAATTGAACTTGGTAACCTCTTTTGTTGGCTTCCCACATAGGGTCGTGCAAGCTAACTTTAAGAGAAGTATTAGTTTCACCTGGTGTAACCAGTGTGTCGTAACCTCGAGTAAAGAGTGTGCCCTCATCACCTGGACCAACCTCGTCCTGGGCATAACTCGTGCCTTGCACGCCATATATCAACAACATTACTGTGAAAATTGACACAATTATATTTCGATTTACAATTAACGTTCTCATCATAAACTCCTTTGATCGGTTTTCAACTGCGATGTGCAGTCAGATTATGGACGGAAGGGCATTATCTTACACCCTTCCGTGTTTAACAGATAAGTGTTACTTCTGTATCAACATCTTGCGCGTTGCGGTGAAATCGCCTGTGGTGAGTGTATAAAAATACACACCGCTTGCTACAGGTTCACCGAATGCATTTCTACCATCCCAATATGCCGCACGGGAACGGTTCTGATACATCCCTGCAGGTTGATGTCCGAGCGTCAACGTCC
>JAPPDN010000829.1 GCA_028824575.1 Candidatus Poribacteria bacterium
GCTATACCCCGCACCGGATCGATTTCCTCAGCGTGCATGGCGGTGGGAATAACCCCAGCTCGGGGCAGTACCACGCCAACCCGCCGTCGAGCCGAAGGCTGGACGTGGATGTCGGTGTCGTTGGAGGCGTCGCACTGGCGGAGCGCGGCATTCACTGGACCTTGAATAATGTGACGGGTCGCGTGACCGAAAGACGGAAAGTGGTCTACTACGTCCACGGCGAGAAGAGGGAAAGATACATCACCGACGCGATCTGGGTGGAAGGAGGTCATAGTACTCCAGCAGTTGCAATTCGCTGGGATAACACAGACGTATCAATTCCTGCGGGGCATACTGTTCGGCTGCCGATCAACTTTTCGGGATATTCAGCTGGGTTCGACCTGTCGTTACATTCAGGAAGTTATGTCAGCGATCCCAGCAAGGTGAGCTTCGACGGGCACGTAATGGTCCTTCGCGGACCTCTCGGCACAGATGGCAGAAATGCGTTCCAAATCAATGTCACGCCCAAAGCCGATTCCAATTCCGTGGATGAAACCGTAACGGTTGCGCTTGGAACCCCGGTTGCCTCAAACTCTTCAAACTGTCTTCTTCGGGATGGAACCACTCGGTCTGACGTCATCTGTGCCGATCAAGCCATCCCAATCTCGGCCGACACGACTGTTAGTGAAAAACAAGCCTATGTCCGGGATGCGCAGAAAACAGAGACCTATGAAGTTTCTTTCGCTCAAAACCCGACATTCGTGAACGAGCAGAACGGTCCGTCGGAACCGGTCCTGAAACTGTCCAAGCCGGCGCGCACTCCAATCAGCATTCCGGTCACTCTGGTCTCCGGGACGGCGCTGCATGAGAAGGACTTCAAGCCCGCCCCTAACGAAGAACAGGAGCAAGGTATCCAGTTCTCCGGCTTGAGCGGGAATTTCTATTTCCTGAAAGGCGATCAAACGGCAACAGTCGAAATACAAATAAACGACGACGACGTTTGGGAGCAGGAAGAGGAATTCTACATCGACCTCGATACGGCGAACTTCCCGACGGGCGTCAGCCTGAAATCGGGGGCCAGTGCGCGGGGAACGGTTCGCATCCGGGACGACGACAAACACCCCGGAGAGACCTATGTCGAGTTGGGGCCAAGTGGGCTCCAACATGTCAAGGAAAACCAGACATCCGCGCTCAATATCAAGCTTGTTCCCAAGAGCACGGGCGCCGATGGTCTGAAAACCCTGACATTGAGACACAGCCACCCCGCCATTACCGAAGGATTTGGAAAGACGGCTGTTCTCGGGGATGATTTTGAGCTTCGCTATCCCGATGGCACCGTCGTTCCCAAGCATGATACGCAAAACTGGTCGGTTGTCGATCTTGAAAAGGCGAAAACATCTTCGGGATGGCAGCTGTCTCTAGCGGCCCTAAATGACGGTGTTTATCACGAACACACACGTTACATCGAGTTCGACCCCATCTTTGTTCTTGACGCCAAAAATGTGAACCGTGGAAAATACGGGCTTCCGTTCGATCTCAGGGGATCGGCAGCCTTCGCCATTTATGACCAGAAATTCGCGGACTTGTCCTTCACGCTTGAAGGCGAGACAAGTGCGGTGCGGAACACGGATGGCAAAGTTTGCGTCAACATCAAAGCAAGCCGAATCCTGAAAAGTCAAGTGTCCCTCAAGACACGACATACACATCTGGACACGGATGGATCGACCGTGCTCCATACCGATTTTTCAGATGATCTTGTCTCGATTGACAAGGATGCGGCGCAGATTTGTGGTGTGCCCTTAACCGTCGGACAGAAAATGAAGTTCGATCTTATCGGTCTCAGTTCGTTGCACAACAATTTCGAGGGTGAGACACCACCGACCGTCACGCCCAGAACGATCATCGTGACGGCGGTCGCTGATGCCAACGACACCAAGGCCATCAAGTTGCAACTGAGCAACGTCGTCGTCCCTGAGGGTGAAACACGCGCCATGCATGTCTCGGCCATTGGCGCCGGACCCGACGACTGCTTTGTCGGCACCATTGACATCGAGGATGGCACTGCACGGAAGTATTATGATTACTTTGCACGGGGACGCTCCTTCGCTTTCTGTGGTCCAGGTGGTGCCAGTGACACCATTCGTGGCAACAAGACATACATCCAGGCTTTTCGTGACCGCCATGATGACGGCGGCGAGACAGCGCAAGCCACACCGGTTTTGCGCGTAGCTTACAAGAA
>JAPPDN010000649.1 GCA_028824575.1 Candidatus Poribacteria bacterium
GTCTGCTAGTCGGCGTTTATGCCGAGCGGCGATAGCTTCATACACCTCTGCACGCCCCTGCTCAACACCTTGTTCAACACCTTGTTCTTTGGCTTTTTCAAGGCTTTGCGCATGTTCAGCACGCCATTCGTTAAAACGTCTTAACATGATATCCGCTCCTTCTTTGAAGATAATAAACGCAATTGCGGTTCGATTAAACACTGGGGATGTTGCGTCTAACTTCCTTAACATCTGCAGGATGCCGTTCCATCCGGCGACAAGTTCATAGAGACATATCCCGATGATGTAGAGAAGTCCTAACACTGTATAAGTAATGATTGCACTTTCTGCGTCTCGGACGGTAAATAAGGATCCCCGTTTTTTTTCCATAGACCGATTCTTTGTTTTTCTTCCTTGTTAGGTGGCAGCTTTGGATACTTATAGTATAACACACACGAAATGAGAAATTCAATTTTTTAAACGGCTATCGGGAGTCAGCGGTCCCTTAAACCTATGCCATCCAATTTATTTTCCCCTATTTTTCTCAAGCCAATTAACGGCATAATCCACAACAGCACATTGTGGCATGAGTTGACAATCCGCGATACCTACCTTGCCGAGCTGCACCACCTTTCCCACATCGGAACGCAAAAAATCTTCGCCGAGGCGATCAAAATCTGAATCGTCTACATCGATATCCTCAAAGGTAGTCCATGTCGTTGAACCCGCCTGTGAGATTGGGGCACCTTCCTGTACAACGCGTTTGCTCGGAAAATCCGCTCGGTATTCTGCAAGATGTATGGATGTATTACTCGAATGCCTAACACCGAGGAGCAGAACAAAACCTTGTAAGTCATAGATTCTGGCGAGCGGTGAGTGTTCACCAAAACCATAAGCCAAGGAGTGATTACTGATGATGGACGATGCTTGAGGACCGCGGGCACAAAACGAACTCTGCGGATGTGCACTGCGGAGAACACCTTTTTGCTTTCGGAATGTTTCAGCAATTTTGCCCATTGAACGGGTTGGGGTCAAATCGGGATCGTAAGCAGGCATTGTCTCGCGTATGGTTTGCCACCACGATTCGGGGACGGGCGGATTTTCCCACTGGCTCGGATCGCTGAGCTCGGTTGAATGGGCGGGCATCACAAGCGTTCCAGTTTCCCCCAAAACTTCTTGAAGCGCGATGATAACAGCGACGGGGCCACCACAGACCCATCCGAGCGCGCTCAAAGACGAATGAACGAGTAAAACCATCCCCTTTTCAATACCGAGTGCTTTGAAATCGGCCCGCAGCGATTCTACTGTGGCGAGTGCTTCCGTCTTTTGAACCACTTGACTTTCAGGCATTATCAGTCTCCCTCTATTTCGTTCCTATTGCAAGGATATGCGCGCTCATACCGAGTATCGACGGTTCTGCTTCAACCTTCCGAATTAAATCTAAAACAACAAGACGTAACTCGGGATCTATCCAATAATTTTTAAACGACTCAAAAATCCACGCTGGTCCTTGAACAGCAAGCGTCGCTTGGTGCTGAAAACCGGCTGCAACTACTTCGGAACCAAGTTCTTCTGGCCGGTGAAGGTGTGCATCTGTAAAGTAATTAAGGTCCTCAGTCAGGTTACGATGGTAACCCGTTTCAAGATCGTTTTGGACGATGTCTATGTGAACAGGGGTCCTGAATCGATCGTCAAAAAAACTGTCTAACATAGATGCAAAGCGGGAGATACCGGCGGCAACCATAACTCCACCGTCCCGTAAGACACGATATGCCTCGCTGAGTGCAAGCAGCCGTTCACTGTTATCAACCAGATGATAGAGCGGCCCCAACAGCAGAACAGCATCCGCAGACGCTGACGAAAAACGCAGTTCCCGCGCGTCCCCAAGCGATACACTGGCAATCGGGTGTTCTGGCTGTTGATCTGAGGCTTCTTTCGCCTGTTCAATATGTAAATCCACAGGGTCTACGAGGTGAACTTCATAGCCTGCCTCTGCTAACCAACAGGCATAGGGACCCGAACCACCACCGATGTCCAAAACCACTGCGGGTGGCATCGGTAAATAGCGCGTGATAATCTCTTGTGTCCGCGCAAATTCTATCTGTCCTCTAACATCCTTTTTAAGTCTTTCCGATTCTTTCGTCTGTCTATAGAACGAAAGAATCTCATCTGAAAATTGATACAATTTTTTATTCCTTGTTTTGGGTGTAGTAGAATTCTCGGAATACCAAGGTGTTA
>JAPPDN010000909.1 GCA_028824575.1 Candidatus Poribacteria bacterium
AATATACCAATGCATCAATCACAACCAATGCCGAACACGATGAACATTTTAACATTTTTGGTAATCTTCGTCAAGAGAAAATATAGGCAGCGTCTACATCTCCGACCTAAAGGTTTTTTTGCTTGGGTGTTTCTTCAGAGTTTTGACGCTGAAGATTATGATAAAACCTTAGGATTTACGCGCTCGAAAAAATAACAGGGCAAAGTAGTAGGCACGCGCCGGATGGGCGTGGTTACCGTCCACTAATATGAAATATCCACCGTTTCTGATGTGATCACAGCTAATTATTTGAACCGTCCTGCCCTTTAGACGGACGCAATTTGTGAATTTCAGAAACGATTTGGTGTTTAATAGTCCAAAATGCCCTACCCTAAAAATGGTGGGGAATTCTTAAGAGGAGGAACCCTTGCATCCAGTAAACAAGCAAGGGAATATCTAACAATGTCTCAAGAAACCCAAGAAGCCACATCGTCTTGTCTAAAACGGACCCACTATTGTGGTGACCTACGTCTAACCGACGCGGGGACCACCGCGCAACTCAACGGTTGGGTCAAACGCCGTCGCGACCACGGCGGTGTCATCTTTGTCGATTTACGCGACAGAACTGGCATTACACAAGTCGTCTTTGATCCGCAGATTGATGAAAAAGCGCACGCCATTGCGGACGCTGTTAGAAGCGAATTCGTCCTGAACGTCAGCGGTACTGTCCGCGAACGTGAACCTGGTGAATTGCTTTTGCACGCTGACGCGGCTTATCAAACAGATCTCGTCGATGGCAATTTGTCCGCAGCATTCCGAGCACTATTTTCGGATGCAGATACCAAATATACGCTTTCCGAAGAAATTGAGGTAGCCACTCGGGTTCAAGGTGAGCGATGGCTGCTCACCGATGTCGAAAACAATCGGACATATCACATTGAGAACGAAGAAGCGGGTCTTATCGTCTATCAAGGCACTGTCAACCCTGAACTCGATACAGGCGAAATTGAAGTTGCTGTGGATTCTCTCAGTATTCTCAATACTGCCAAAACACCGCCGTTCCCAGTTGAAGACGATATTGATGTTGCTGAAGATATTCGGATGCGCTACCGGTTCATTGATCTGCGCAGACCTGAGATGCAAAAGACGCTGGCGATGCGGCATAAAGCAGCCCTCGCGGCACGCAACTACATGAACGAGCAGAGTTTCCTTGAGATTGAGACACCTATCTTGATGAACAGCACACCTGAAGGCGCACGTGATGTACTTGTCCCAAGTCGGCACTATCCGGGTAGGTTTTACGCGCTCCCACAATCACCACAGCAATTCAAGCAGATTCTCATGATGAGCGGTGTTGATCGATATTTCCAGATTGCGCGATGCTTCCGAGACGAGGATACCCGTGCAGACAGGCAGCTGGAGTTCACGCAGCTTGATATTGAGATGTCCTTCGCTGACACAGACGATGTGCTTGCGGTAACCGAAGGATTGATGAAACGGATATTTGAGGAGGCAGGCGATATCCCTGTTCAAACCCCGTTTCTAAGACTCCCTTATCACGAATCCATGGCACGGTTCGGAAACGACAAACCCGACACGCGGTTCGGTATGGAACTCACAGACCTGTCCGATGTCATGGCAGATTGCGACTTCCAAGTCTTCGCACGGCCATTAGCCCGCGGTGGACAGGTTAAAGCCATCGCCGTACCGGGAGGTGAGGACTTTTCACGCAAAGACATTGACGACCTGACCAACTTCGTCGCTACCTACCGAGCGAAAGGCTTGGCATGGGTCAAAGTCACGACAGAGGGTTTCTCATCAGGAATCGTCAAGTTCTTCACAACGGAGCAACTCGAAACGGCACAAGAACGAACGGGCGCACAACCCGGTGACATTATGTTCTTCGTCGCTGACAAACCGAAGGTCGTCGCTGATGCGCTCGGCTACCTGCGTCTCCATCTCGGCAAAAAACTCAACCTTATTGATGAATCCCGATACAATTTCTTGTGGATTGTCGATTACCCACTCTTTGAATGGAACGAGGAAGAGAATCGCTATGAACCGTTTCATCACCTGTTCACTGGTGGAACAGAAGAGACATTACCGCTGTTAGATACCGACCCTGGAAAAGTTCAGAGCCAACACTACGATCTCGTGTGCAATGGCTACGAAATCTGTAGCGGGAGTGTCAGAATCCACCAATGGGACATCCAACAGAAGGTGTTTGATATTCTGA
>JAPPDN010000822.1 GCA_028824575.1 Candidatus Poribacteria bacterium
CATAAGCACTACTGGCTTTTCGATACTACCCCTCTTGAATGTAGTAATCACCTTCTGCTAAGGAACGTTTTACCAATTCCGGCAGTTCATCAGTGGAGAGTCCAATGCGCGGTAGTGCGTCTAATTCTGCTCTGAAGTGCTTCTGATGTTGCGTGAATCCGATTACACCGGCAATGAGAACAGCCCACAATATTAGATAGGCGCGCGTCCTGGACATCCACTGTTTAGAAAAATACCGGTTTGGGTGCAACAGCGTGAGGAAAAAATTGGCACGCATCGGTTCAAGTGCTGTTTCTTGCGGATGGTACGGCACAGTGGCGGCATTCGGTACTAATACGGGGAGGTTAACGGATGATCCAGCAAGCCGAGGCGATCGCGCGATTGCATCTGATAAATCCTTTATATCTGTATCATCTTCTCGTTGTGGCGACTCGGGATCGGATGTGACCGATTCCGTATCTTCCATTTCATCTGTAGTTTCGACCGATTCCTCAGCAAATTGCGTATCGCCCGTCGTCTCATCTACATCTCCCGAATCCGTTACAGTTTCTTCGTGAAGGTCATTAGGTAGACGTGCGGCTGTTTCCGCTGCTTCTGTCGGTTCAGTTTCATCTATAATTTCAGCAGATCCACCGTCCGGTTGTGCGTCATCTACTGGATCAGTTCTCTCATCAAGTTCTGTTAAAGTCGGTTCAGTTGGATCAACAGGCGGATTTGTGGCGGTCAACTCTATAGAGATACTTGACTGTTCGTCAGCGAATGCCTCATCCGCCACCATTTCTTCTGGTTTTTCTATAGATGTATCGTCGGATGCCTCGGTTTCAGTAGGCGGTTTGACATCAGGCGGCGAACTTTGTGCTGATGTCTGACTCGGTTCTTTCTCTTCTTCATTAGGGATATTTTGATCTTCCGCAGGAGTGGGCGAGGATTCCGAGCTTCCAAAACGAGCTGTCGATGGCGGTGTTTCCACTTCTATCCGTTCATTACGCGGTTCAGGCTTGGAGACTTCTGGAGCTGTATCGGCGTAGCGCTCCCCGATACGAGAGATACTTTTTTTAACCTCCAACCGCGTGAGCATAGAGTCAATATTGAGCAGTGCTTCGAGCGTAGGGAGTACACGGGGGGTTCCCAATTCGCTGATAGCTTCAAGCATTGCCCAGAGTGTTAAATCATTTGACTCTGTTTGCAACGCGCGGAGCAGTGGCTCGGTCGCGCTTGTGGCATCCAGGTCCTGAAGTGCTTTTGCCGCTTCGCGTCGTATCATTGTGTCTGAGTCAGCAAGCGTTTCAGTTAGGAGTTTCACACTCTGTGGGCTGCCCTGCGCGACAAGGCCCGCAATAGCACTGCTACGCACAATGCTCGGCTGCGTTGTATCCGTTAGATTCTGGATGAGTTGCTCGAAAGATAGCATATTTTTCGACACGATCGGTTTGCACCATATATTATTAACAAGGCCATAGAACACCCGTACGGATTGTATTAGGTACGTTCGGAACCTCGTTACTATCAGTTAAGACATTATCCCCTTTAATAAAACGATTTTTACGGGAATGAGGTTTCAAATCTCCGCAACATAGAAATTGCAGAGATAGCGTGAGTCTGTCAATTGCGAGAAAAAGACCGCTTGACATTTCCGAGAAAAGTCTGTATCATAGAGCATATATCTTTTTAACAGGACTTACGCAATTTTGACTGCAGCCCGTTCTGTTAGATGAGAATTTTCGGAAAACACAGCGGTCTCCTGCCACAAACTGGGAAGTTTGTGCTACAAAAGCGCAGCATGCGTAAGCCCTATTTAATACACATCGGAGAAATTTATGCAAAATAACTTTTTCACACGGATACTCTTACTTACTATCCTGATCCTACCGATTGCCCTGTTTTCGTCTGCGTTCGCCGATTCGCATCTAAAGCAGGGTGGCACCTTAATTTTCGGGCGCGGTGGTGACTCCGTCGGACTTGATCCAGCACTTGAAGAAGATGGAGAATCTTTCAAAGTTTGTGATAACATCTACGATACACTCATTGAATACAAAGATGGAAGTGCTGAAATTGAACCGGGTCTCGCTGCAAGTTGGGAGAGTTCAGAAGATGGTTTAATATGGACCTTTCACATTCGGAGAGGTGTAACCTTCCATGACGGCACCCCTATCAACGCAGAAGCCGTTCTTTATTCTCTTAACAGACAGCACGATGAGACGCATCCGTTTCA
>JAPPDN010000086.1 GCA_028824575.1 Candidatus Poribacteria bacterium
AAATGGAGCGGATAAAACCAAGCATCACTTCAGCAGAATCTCGGAAGATGAGTACATTCTTAATCGTTGAACCCAGATGGCAATGGACACCAACTAAATTAAGTAAATCATCTTTGCGAATTTCATCTAAAAACCAATTAAGTCGCTCATTACGGATACCGAATTTAGAATTTTTCATGCCTGTAGAAACGTAGGGATGCACCCCTGGATCCACATCGGGGTTGATGCGGATAAGCACATTGGTAGGTGTGTCAAGGTCTTTCGCTGTCTGCTGGATGTGTGCCAAATCAAATTCGCTGTCGATGTTAATGAGTACGCCGTGTTCAATCGCAAGACTGAGTTCCGAAAGCGTTTTACCATTTCCGTTTAGAATCGTCCGCTTCAGATCAAATCCTGCCGCGAGCGACATCTGCAACTCGTTCCCGCTGACAAGAACCGCGCCGCTACCAAGGGCACTCAGACGTTTGAGAAGGGTGAGATTATTATTTGCCTTAATCGCATAGCCTATAATCGAGTCGATCCCGTTGAGGGCTTCCTGATATGCGGCGTAGTTTGCCTCCAACTGCGCAAGGCTGTAAAGATAAAATGGACTGTAGGGCACCTGTTCCTGAATATCTTTTACTCGCATTTTTTCGCAATAGAGATATCCATCTTTATAGTGAAAACTCATAAATATTTTACCATGCATCTTCAATCCAGTCGTCACCGTGGTCTGGATTATAGATGAGTCCCTTTCTAATATCTAAGCAGAGATCCAATTGTTCTAAGACCATGTGCCCAACAAGGACGGGGGCATCGGCTGGCAGGTCGGTTATCGGGAGCGATCCTTCCCGCTCCAATATCGTAAACCGGACCTCTGAATAAATGGTACGGTTTACAATGCCAGCCGCGGTTCTTGCCCTCGCGTTCCCGAAGGGCCTCAAGCCGAGTTGTTCGATGATCGGTTTCGGTAAGCAGAGCCGTGTAGCCCCCGTATCTACGAGGGCATCTTCAATAGTGACACGGCGGACCTCTTCAGGGGCGATAACGCCTCTGTTTGCCAAAGCCACATCTTCGAGATTTGCGAGTTCGATTTCTGTCGTATGTCTCATGTGCTTTCTCCTCAGAACTGTTGAATCAAAGAATATTTCAAAAGTATTGCGTGGTCATCTTTTTTGTTTTCAATGTTCTTATTTGCAAGGATACCACACGATGCTTCCGAAATTCAAGTTTTCCACACAAATCTCCCAATCACAGTTCTGGCTAATACTCGCGCTTATGCCAATCGTCTTCCCAAAGGTTGAATGAACCTTCACGATACGGGTGTTCGGCAATAAGATCTTCATTCAATTCCATACCGAGTCCAGGGCCATCAGGCAGACTAAAATAACCGTCAATCACTTCCGGGCATCCCGTCGCCGCCTCTTTCACCCACGCCTCAGAGAAATCGTTGAAATGTTCCTGAATCTTGAAGTTTGTGGTGCATGTGGCGAAATGCAAGGCAATCGCAATGGAAACGGGGCCACCGACATTGTGGGGGGCTACTGTCATATAGCACATGTCTCCCATCGCTGCGATCTTCTTCGTTTCCAAGAAGCCACCTGTCTGCGTAATATCCGGCTGTAAAATGTCTGCTGCTTGTAAGTTAATCAACTCACGGTATTCATACTTATTGTGGAGCCGCTCACCCGTGGCGACAGGGAGGTTGATATGATCCGCCGCCTTTGCGAGCGCAGCGATGTTGTCGGGAGGCACAGGTTCTTCGACCCAACTGGGTTGGAATTTCTCCAATTCGGCGGCAATTTCAATCGCCATATACGGACTAAATCTACCGTGCATCTCAACGAGAATTTCGACATCGGGTCCGACAGCATCACGCACCGCTTCAACAAGTCCGACAGACTTCAACTTCTCTTCATAAGAAAGCTCGTAATAGCCTGCACCGAACGGATCGAACTTCAATGCCCGATAACCTTTTTCAAGCACCCTTTTCGCTGCAGCATGAAATTCTTCGGGGGAGCGTTCAACGCGATACCACCCGTTAGCATACGCCTTAATCTTATCGCGACACGCACCACCAAGCAACCGGTAGACGGGTTGGTTCAACGCCTTGCCGATAATATCCCAGCACGCAATTTCAATAACGCTAATGCCAGTCGCAACGATTTCACCCGCACGACCATAGTCGTCCCGAAATAGCCGTTGGTAGAGATCCTCCGTGTTAAATGGAT
>JAPPDN010000550.1 GCA_028824575.1 Candidatus Poribacteria bacterium
GATAGTAGCATTGGTTTGTTCAGCATGATGCCATTACCCAATCGACGCGGTTTCGACCATGTTGGGTTCTCTGCATCTGGATTGCTGGTGACAATAGTCCATATGCCGTAACGGCCATCTTGTTGACCAAAACTCTGTCCCCAGAAAACCCACATCCGATCCTGGGGGTCGGTCCAGATGGAAGCGGACATAGCCCGAACGTCCCTGCAGGGCAGTACCATGACTTGTGGATCTGACCAGGTGTGTCCATCGTCATCACTACGAATCAAGATCTGGTAGTTTCGAGGGCTTTCGACATCCCGCCCGTAAACTACCCACAACCGTCCCTTTGTGGTGCGTTCGATGCCTGGCACGCCCTGTCGTGTGGTTGGCGGCACATGCTGTTTCCACGGATTGACAATGACCGTCGCCGGTTCGAGTGCAATATCGGCATCACGCTGTTTCTCAGATTTGGCATCTGTCATGTTGTTTTCCTCAATCTGGGCAGTGTATGGCCAGTAACAAAAGCGCAAGTGGACCTGTTATATGCCTGTGGCAGGTTTGGATCTCATAAGAAACAGTACGGGGAGATCAGTGTCGGGTTTCGTCTGCCTTTCCGAAGCCTCCGTAGAGAGCGAACAGACCTTTCTTCCAAAGCACATCAACTCTCTCAAACCCGACTTTTGATAGCAGAGAGAGATGGTGAGGAATATCCAACGGAGAATCTTCTATCAAAGAGTTCTTCAGGATCGACTCAACTCTATCTTCTGGAAAGTTCCGTCGAAGCAACTCAGCCCAATCTTCGAATCCAAGCATGGTCAGTTCTGCTTTTGAGCCGTGAACGTGATCAAGACAAATGCTGAAAAAAATCCCCGTCAGATAACCTACTGAACGGGGATCTATATCACAAAACATGTTCTATGATAAACTCATGTAACCCGCTCTCTTCGTTCACTTGGATGAAGCGAAAGATACTCTCTCACCTCGAGATTCATCCGATCTATTTCGGCCAGATAGCCGCCTGCCGATAACCAATAATTCTGTGGATTGGTTTCGACCTGTCGAAGCTTTTCTACTTGTTGCTGAAAATACTGGATGCGTTCCTTGGTCGCCTCAAACTCCTGATCGTTCTGAATCATCGTTGATCACCTCTACTATTCCACGTCGTGTTTTGTCTCGCTTGATCTGCCAGTGTTCCAGTGCCTCCTGATCCCCATCAATCGCAGCTAGCCGCCGTATCCAGAAAACACTAGCACCTTCTAAATTTTGCACGGCTAAATGGTCGAAAATAATCGCAGCCTCACTACCTACCTGATTGGAATCAAACGAATCCTCCATCAACATAAAAATGTCTACATCACCAGGATCGGGCTTGGCAGTGACAAATGAACCAAACACTACAAATCTTGCTACCTGTCCAGTCTCGGAGGCCAATCTATAGATGCGTTCCAGGCGCTGTCCAATCAGGCGGCGCTGGACAGTTTCTGTTCCAAAATGCTGGAGTACTTCATCCAGTGTTGCCTCATGGATTCCTACTGGTAAATCACCATTATGATCGAATTCAGGCCAATTCTTCATCTGGAGTCAGATCTTCCAGAACAATCTGTTCGGTTCAAATCGACTTCGGTTTGGCTACTGCCATAACAATATAGCTTCCTATCCAGATCATTTCCAGCGAAATTTTCTCTATGCTCAAGTATTTGGCACCAAGACGCCGAAGCTAGGAGCACGGTTTTAGAAGTAGCCGTAGCTCGGCGTATTAAGTGCCAGTTAGGAGACCGGTCTGTATTCAAATCAGACTCACATGGCTCTGAATGGCGTATCAGATTCACGGACAGGAAAGGGCCAGAACTCTTTAGGCTGGAGTCTTTTCTGTCGTATCTGGCCCTCGATGAGTCTGCGGGTAGAAAACCAAGCTAGTTCAGGGCTTTGGTTGGGACCAATGGTCACATGGTCGAACCCGAGTCGATTTTCTAGCATAATACATAGAGGCACATACGGAATGAACGTCGACTTCCTAATTCTGTACTGAACACAGTCTTCATAGAAGCCTATTGGCGCAGTGACCAGCCTCCACTCACGTTCTTCAGCGAAGGACGGATGCTTCATCTTAGGTGCAAACTCAAGAATCAAGTTAAAGATCTCCTTCTGAACAGCGGTCTCAGTTCCACCATGGTCTAAGGTCTGCTTTGCCTTTTTCAACCCTCCGATCAGTATCTCTTCCTGTTTAC
>JAPPDN010000630.1 GCA_028824575.1 Candidatus Poribacteria bacterium
ATACACGCCCGCAAAAGCGTCTATCTCATAGTGCAGGTACTTGTTGCGGTCACACTCCGAATACAGCTTGAATTTGTAAGTTATATAGTCCACTATACGCCCTTTTGATTTTCGACGTAGCGTTTCAGAACTCCAAGCGTCACTTCGCCAGCGGTTGCTACAAACTTACTCCGCGTCCACAAAGACGGCAATCTGCTTTTAAGTTCTGGATATTCAGACCGCAGAATATGAGCCGTATAGCCTTTGAGCCTGCCTACAACACTACTCACTGGCTTTGACGGCGTAACAGAAAGAAGCAAATGAACATGATCAGACAAGATTTCACAACCTTGCACTTCATAGCCATATTCGCACTGCTTCTCAAGCAATAAGTCTTTCAGTCGGGTTTGCATGTCAACAGACAGCACTTGGCGTCGATATTTGGTACACCAGACAACATGATAATGGCAACTGAAAACTGCACTGTGCGAGGTGTGATATTTCATGTCAGGACTTTTCAACTTCACGATCAACCCCTTGTGTTAGATTGTATGGGTTCAATCTAATAAATACATAGCACATTGTCATGTAGAATTATTCGAATAGTCTGGTTGATTCACCACCCATATCGCATATTCGCGATATGCCCCAGGCTAAAGCACCGCCCCATAAATTTTAGCGCGTTACATCCCAAGTCTGAAGGACTTGGGGATTACGCGCATTTCAGCTAAATCGCATGCAGACGTACGAATCAATCATTCGAAATGCGCTAACTGAGCCTGTAGAATCCATTATTCAGTTGGATGAAGGCTGGACGCATGTGGTTTTGGAAGTAAACGCGAAGTGGATATTCCGATTCGTTCGGGATCTATCAAATACTCAGCTTGCTGTTGAACAGGCTTTTCTACCCCTTTTCCAGAAAGACTCACCACTATCGATCCCGGAAATACAGCACTCGGGTAACAACTACATAGCCTATGAAAAGATAGAGGGTGACAAGTTTTCTGAGACGATATTTCAGAATCTCGGTCAGAGGGAGAGAAAGACTACGGCAGAAGCTTTGGGCAATTTTCTGTCTTGTCTTCACGCCGTTGCATTCGAACACCAGTATATCAAGGTTGCTCCATTTGGAGGTAAAGATTTTTGGCGGGAATTGTGGCCTGCCGTGTCTCCGCGCCTGCGAGGGCATACTCGGGAGAAAGCCGAAGACTACTTCCAACGAGCAATACCGAAAGTCACGTCTGCCACATATCAGAACGTCATTGCTCACTCGGACTTTGGTACCAACAATGTCCTGATTGATGCGGCACAATCAAAGATTGTTGGGGTGATTGATTTCGGCGATTTGAGTATCAGCGATCCTGCTGTTGATTTTGCAACGTTTTACCGCAGGTTCGGGAAGCAGTTTGCCGAGGATATGGTTGAACACTACCAATTGCCTTTGGGGAAGAACTTCTGGACGCGGGTGGATTATGAGTCAAAGCGGAAGCTCTTTTTTGTTGTTTTTTTTGCTCTGAATTACGGATTTGAGCAGTACGTACCTGGTGTTGTCAGGGCTATTGAATCCCAATTTGTAGATTGATGCCTTCACTATTTCGAGACTATTCCAAAAGTTCAGTCAAAAGGTGTGGGAAATGAAGGTCGGTGATCTGAGCAAGTTCAAGTGCGTTGTTTTCGATTTTGGTTTTACGTTGTCCTCGGATCTCTATTTCAAGGTATCCCCACCAGAATGCCCCGAGTGGCACGATATTATTCAAGAGCATGTGTTCGCCAATCGGCCTGTCTGCAGGATGTGGATGACGAATACCCTGGGTCTTAGAGATATTGCGGCCATTGTCTCCGATCACGCGAATATGGATATTTCTGCGGTTTTGGAAACTATGGAGTTGGGATGCAGGGATCTTGACTTTAACGAGGCCGTCCTGAATTTCGCGCTCGCGCAGAGAAGTCAAGGGAGACGTACCGCGATTGTAACTGCCAATATGGATGTTTTCTCAGATGTCGTTGTTCCTGCGCATGGATTGGACGAGAAATTTGATGTGATTATCAATTCTTCTGATTACGGAGAATTCGATAAGCGCGTACTCTGGCCGATTGCATTTAAGGCGCTGGGAGATGATATCCACTATGGAAATAGTCTTTTGATTGAAGATGGCAGCAAGGAGCCAGAGTTGTTCAGAGGTTGTGGTGGTTTTGCCTATGAGTACACTAATGACGAGAGT
>JAPPDN010000935.1 GCA_028824575.1 Candidatus Poribacteria bacterium
TCAGGAGAGGTGTGATCAACATTATCAGCACCTTCAAAAACAGTAATGATAGGGTGTGGCAGTCTTAGCAATTCTAATTCGGTTTTCTGAATTGCTTCTGCACAGGCTAATGAGGTTCTGCGTTGTATCGCCGCGATATGGGTGACAGGTAGATCCCACAAAACGATTGGCTTTTTGAGGCGATGTGCGAGTGCGGTTAGGCGCAGTAAACACCGCCACTCAGCGGCAGTGTTTAGGCTATGCGCGTCGCCTTGGATGAGTATGACCTTCGTGCGCTGTATCCACGCGAAGCCCGCAAATTTGAAAGTCCCTTTACTTCCAGCTCTATCGCCATAAAGTTCTATCGCCTGAGTGAAGGGCGGTTGAGGGTATTTAGCGGTATTTGATGACATACACCCAGGACCTTTTACCGATAGCGTTGGGGGTTTCCCCCCCCACAAGCAGCATCAAACCGTATAAAAAAAGCAGGGAGGTGCTTTAAAACACCTTCCCTGCCTAAAAGGTGATGCGTTTCGATTATTCACCGCTGCGCGCACCGACGGTACTCATAACGAACCAACCGATACCAGCCGCGGCCGTAGTCAGGAACACCAAGGCGCGTTTGGATGTGGAAGATTCCTCGTGTACGCCTTTGGCATCCTCAAGTATCATCTTAACTTCCTTGATCGCCTTCTGGTTGGTCTCAACCTGTGTTAAAAGCGTCTTCACGTCGCCTTGGATAGACTCAACGAGTGCGCTTGTGGCTTCCGCAGCCATTTTGTGCTCTTTGATCATCTTATCCATCTCTGCGAGATGCTCGTCAAGATGAGCGATATCGTTAAGGATACCGGTTTTAGTGGCTTCAAGTGCTTTTTTGACGCCAGAAGCGATTTCGTTTCCGGAGTCGGTGACAGCCGTCATCAATTCTTTCTGTGATTTCAGGCTATCTTCAAGGTCTTTGAGTTGCCCCTTGAGTTTGCCCATACTCTTATTGAGACTGCTAATTTCTGCCTCAAGTTTATCTCGCGTCGCTTCGGATTCGGCTAATTCCACCTTTAATTTTTCAAGTTCTTCCTGCTGTTTAACCAAATCTGCTTCAGCGATTTCGACGACATTTTTCGCCATAGCGAGCGGAATACGCAATTGTTCGCCGGGATAGATGAGGTGTGGGTTGGTGAAGTCGTTGTACTTGCTCAACTCGCGCCACTGGAGCGGGTCTTTGAGATGCTCTTGGCAGAGATCCCAGAGAGTATCGCCTTTCTCAATAGTGATGAGCATAGTGTCATCATCGCCATCATGTGGTGTGATTCGTGCCGAGGCGGACAAGATATAAACGCCGCTGAGTGTTGCGCAGATGTACAGAATCAGTACCAACTTCAGAGTGCCTCTTATCATTTTCATAAGTTTTCTCCTTTAAAATCTATAAGAGATGGAAGCAAAGTGAGTTGATCCAACACCGTTGATTTCACTCGCCATGCCATCTTGGATAGCATAGTCAACCTGCAGCCCACCTATGTTCACACCAAACCCACCGAAGAGGCTCTGCGCGTCGCGTGAAGCCCTGACCCCACCACGGATGGACAAGGCAGTGGATTTGTAAGTGACAATCGTGTATTCAGCACCGAGTCGCAGGCTCGTAGCACTTTGATCAAGATTAACGAATTCCTGCTCAAGATCCGCTGCGAATGTGACGACATTGCCCATATAGAGGTTGTAAGCTAAACCGACATTGACTACCATCGGGACGATGTCATCGCCGAGGGATGCGCCGAGGTACTTAGCAACAACGCCGTAATGGAAAGTCGGCACTTTCTCTTCGCCGACATCTATGTGCAGCGCGTGTCCCATTAATCCGACATCTACACCGCCAAAACCGCTCTGGTTTTCAACGCTGTCTAAACCGAAGTTATCGGCGAGCATACGACCGGTTAAACCGAAACTGAAGTTTCCGATGCCGATGCCATAAGAGAGGGAGTAGGCGTTCGCGCTATAGTCGAATTCGCCGCCGTAATTTTCCTTGTTATCATACTGTGGGATACCACTAACACCTGCGTTTGTGACTGCCAGCCCGATAGATCCAGCTGAACCGAGTGCTTTCGTCAATGCGATGAAGTTGTGGCTTCTATCCAAGTCGAGCTGCTGGGTGGAAAAATTGAGACTTAAATCCGGTGCGGATCCGAGACCTGCTGGGTTCCAGACAGTTGCGGTGGCATCATCGGC
>JAPPDN010000916.1 GCA_028824575.1 Candidatus Poribacteria bacterium
GGCTGCTTTTTGCACCTGATTTGTCTGTTCATAGAACGTCGCCAATCTGACGCGTGCCTGAAACGAATTAGGGTCTTTCTGGGTAGCTGCAACGAGCAGAGGTTCGCGTTCTCGCAACCCTTTTGCCCGCCCGGCGGTCTGTACGGCGCGTCGAAAGTCCCACGAATACAATGTGCGTCCGTATCGGTCGCGCTGGTTGACGAACTGCATTGCGCGCGCGGCGATCCGTGCGGCATCCTGTCCTCGCCCTAAGTCATCCAAATGTTGGCTTAAATCTACAAGGAAGTTCGGATCACGTTCACCCATTGCGAGGGTCATCGCTTTTTTGGCAATAGCGATTGCGTATTGCGTGAGTCCGTTCTGTTGGAGGATTCGCGAGAATTGATAAAGTTCACGAGTCCCACTCGGTGAATTGAGTACCTTCGTCACCAATTCGCGTACAGCAACGGTATCGCCTGTCTGCACGGCAAGCTGGAGTGTGAGTTCATGGTACTGTTTGCGGTTTCTTGGATCCGCCTCAGCGAGTCCAGTAATTAATTTGAATGCTGCGGCGTGTTGCCCTGCTTGGATAGCGGCAAAAATCGTGTTTAGTTTAAGGGTGAGATCCTCAGGGAATTCCTTTTGAAGCGCGGAGAGCACCTCTTGGGCATCGTCACGCTGCCCTGCCCACCAATAGCAATAACTGAGTGCTAAACTCGGGTAGATCCGGTCTCTCCTTGTCGCACGCTCCAATTCAGTCTGCAATTTTTTGTATAATGCCTCCTGCTGATTGCGGGACCACAATTGACTGAAAACCCGCTGGAGGAACTGTAAACGGTTTTGATCGTAGTAAGTCGTCGGCGATGGATAGTTTGTCTGTAGGGATGTGTAACCGGAGTAAGAGCGATTTGCGTATGCTAAGGTTGCGACGCGCCGTGCGTTTGTCGCTTGCGGTTTGGTTCGTTCAAAGAAGTTCCAGAACAGCGCAATCCCTTTATCGGTCTGTCCTTCACGAATATAAGCAGTGGCGAGATTTTGATAAATATCCCGATACTGATGCCATTGCTGTGATGCGTAGGGATTGGGTAACCCAACCCCTACGCCGCTTGCTGGCAGTTGCGTATTTTGTGCTGACTGACGTTGCGGCGTTGAAAGCCCTGGTACTGGCATCTGTGTAAGAATTTTCTCAGCAGCGTCTGTTTTCCCCATGCGTGCGAGCGTACTGACAATCGTTGCGCCTGTATTAAGGTCAGACACTTCTGCATCTACAAGTTCTACCACCAGTTTCTCGGTATCTTCTTTCCGTCCGTGCCGATAGAAGTTACTTGCATATCGTGCGATATACCAGAGCCGTGCGTCAGGGGCTAAAGCGGTTATTTCATCAAGATATTTTTTTAGCGTTTCATAGCTGATGCCTTGTCCGATTAATCGAGTCAAGCGCGTTCCGTGATAGACAGGGTCGTTGGGTGATGCAGCAATTAGCCGTTCAAGTGTTTCATTCGTTTTGTCGGTATTGCCGGTTAAGATATAGATTTGTGTTAACGTTTCGAGGACCTTTATGTTTTTCGGATCGGCATCCACTTGTGCTTCAACCTGGTTGATGAGTTCTCCCAATTTTCGTTGCTGTTGCGCGATTGTCGTTATCTGTACGAGCGCGCCTGCTTGTGCCTCTTCAAAGTTCCTCGGTATCCACTGGGTTTGTCGTCCACCCTGAATCTGAAATGCGGATCGCTGAATTCGGGAGGTGAGCGTTCGCGGCAAATCAAATCTATCTGTCCTGATTCCGGGAGGTCCAGATGTCGCGTGCGGTGTATTTGTGATTAGGTTCTGTGTTGCATTCTGCGTCGGTTCAGGCATGTCAAGTACCTTTTGAAACAGTGGACGTGCACGGTCGTATTCGTTCATCTCGACGAAGGCGTCACCCAGTTGATACAATTCAAGATGCGCGTTTGGACCTGTTACCTTTTCCGCTGCACGGTCAAGCACAGAGATCGCCTCATCTAACAATCCGTGCTGAATAAGTAAAGTCGCGAGTTTAATCTCTGCGTCAAAGGGTTGATTTTTGGTATGGAGGAGTTTGGTCCACGCCTGAATCGCCTCTTGTTCTCGCCCGACATCAAAGAGTAATTCACCGATCCGTTCCCGCTGCATAGGATTCTGTTTTGCCTTGACGAGTCGCTGTTGATCGGTGAGTGTGTGCTGTGTATCACCGAGATC
>JAPPDN010000887.1 GCA_028824575.1 Candidatus Poribacteria bacterium
CATTGCCCTCACCTCAATAGCACATATTCTCAATCCTCAAATCGCGATCATCGGCGGTGGCATCGCAGAAGCTGGTGAGAAACTGCTCTTTGAACCGATCCGTGCTGAACTCTCTAAACGTGCGATGGATATACCGGCGCAAATGAAAATTGTAAAGGCACACCTCGGAAATGACGCCGGCATTGTGGGGGCTGCAATGCTTGCCTTTGAAGGACTTTTTAAATGAACTGTTATCTCGTTTCTCGGCTATTGTCGGAATAAAATCTGACAAATTTCATAACTTGTTTGGACCAATGGAGACACACCATGAAAAACGGATTTATCCTTTCCAACTTTTTTTATCTGACAGCTATCCTCAGTCTCCTGCTCTGTTTCGGTTGCGGAGACACCGAAGACGAGCAAGAAGTAATCAAACCGAACTATAATACGTTCGATGAATACCCCCTACAATCTGATGGTCAATTACCACAATTGACAGACATAGACCTGAAAGACGCTGAACAATGGCTACACTTAACGCTCAAAGACTGGGGAAATTTAAAAGACGAAGATTGGGAAAAGTTGAAAGACAAAGATTGGATCAGCTTAACAGACGCGGAAGTTAAAGAACTCAGGAACCTTAAAGTTCCAAAAAATTGGGCCTTTGCGGATGCAGACGAAGCGTTACGCAAAAAACATCGCGAAGCTACGTTCTTTCAACAATTCGGAGACATCCCACAGGTTCGTTACATCGTAGAGTCTAATCGAATGCGGCGAGGCGGAATTGTAACACTTGAGCGTGCTATACAAGTAGTCGCTAAGTCGGCAGCAATGTATTTTCTCTTTCCGGGTCCTGGTAATCAACAGGCATTTGAAACAACAAGAAACCTGCTACAGGCTACAATAGAACAAGAAGAACGCTGGCTCTAAAAAGAAGAACTTCGCCTCTTAGATCAGCTCAGAATAGAAGCCCCTGAAGCTTGGGTAAAAAGCATGCGTGCCTTTCTTATTGAACCCATAGCGAGCAAGAGGTAAGAATTCAAATCAAATGGGGATCTGAGGCGGAGAGAAAAGGACACAAATGATCTCCCTTTCGTTCTCTATCGGACTAAATTCTCATGTTTTACTCAATATGACTTCAATAAAGGAACTTGAAAAAAATGAAAAATGAGATACATTATCGCGTGTCTGTCTTACAAATTTTAGCGGTACTCTGTTTAGCATTAATTCCGCTGAGTTGTGCAAAGGTGCCAGATTTCCTAAAAGACACCTTCCAACCAGAGATCATTGTCCCTGTCTTTGATCCGGATGCTCACATTATGCCCCAAACAGGCACCGTCGGTTATCTCAGAAACGGTATCAAGGTAATGGTGGTACCGCTTAATGATGTGAAGGCAGTTGATGCGTTCGGTGTCTTTATCTATAACGGGACTAACCATTGGGTCTCTTTCAAAAAGAAGGATTGCCAGATGCTTGATGGCACCGGCAACGTTACAAAACCCATTGACAAATCGCAGCAATCCTTCTATCTGAAGAAGAATTTTAGGCCGAATCTGCCACCTGAATTTGCGGCAGAAGTCTTCCGATGGGACAAGTCCATCAGAATACAAGGTGCCCCAGCAGTCCTGCCTCGAGCAGACATTGAAAGAACAACGGTGATGCCGAAGCAATACGCGAGATTTTTCCTCTACTTCCGCAAACGAAGTATTAAGTATAGCAGCCTACGGATCATTGTGCCGAGAGTCACAAGTGATTTCAATAACCAACAAACGACATTCGTTTTCAAATTTAGGGTACAACGCGGCTAATCTGAGTACCCCGCTTACCAGTTACCAGTTACCAGTTACCAGTTACCAGAAGGGAAACTTCTTTACTGGTTACTGGTTCCTGGCTACTGTTAACTACTCCTTGTGTTTGCTTCTCATCGTCCTTTGTTTGGGTTGCGCGCTACCTGAAAGTGAAATCGCGCAGCCGGGGTCCCCACCTGTTACTGGGAAGGGGCAGATCGAAATTCTCCCATCGAACCGTGAACGCACACCGCTTCCTATCGTCGGTATTCGCTACGTTAAAACCCTTGGCACCCCTGGACAAGGCGCAGGTGAATTTCAGATGCCCTTGGGACTCGCAATAGATGAATCAGATAGACTCTACATCGCCGATGCTGGGAACAACCGCGTACAAGTTATTGATGCCACTGGAAATTACAT
>JAPPDN010001000.1 GCA_028824575.1 Candidatus Poribacteria bacterium
TTCACACACGCCGTGCCGGGCAAACCTACCCGCGAAGGCGAAATCGACGCACCGACACATACCGCTGCGATTGCGCACGCGATGGAACTGATTACCGATGCGGAGGTCGGCTGCTTTGAAGACTTAGGACAGTTGGACGGTGTCGGATTCAAAACTATTCTCGCCAAAGGTTACTGGCGTTCAGCGCGAATTACCGAGGATGTGATCGCTGCGCTGGAGTCGTCCACACCACTTGCACCGATGCATAACCCCGCCTATATCGCTTCTATTCGTGCCTTTCAGGAACTGTTGCCATCAACACCCCTCGTCGCAGTCTTTGAGACATGGTTCCATCAGACAATTCCCGATTACGCCGCCGAATTCGGGGTGCCTCGCTTCTGGGTAGAACAACACGACATCCGTCGCTACGGCTACCACGGCGCGTCGCATCGCTATATCTCTGAACGCGTGCCGGAGCTGCTTGGACGGGCATCAGGAAAAGGACTGCGTATTATCTCGTGCCATCTCGGTGGGAGTTCTTCTCTCTGCGCCATCAAGGACGGTGAGTCTATTGATACATCGATGGGAACGTCTACGCAATACGGAATGATTCAGTCTACCCGTTGTGGTGAATTAGATGCGTTTGCCGTGCTGTATATGCTCGATAAAGAGGGATACTCTACGGATGAGATTCGTCGTCAGCTGATTGAAGATTCGGGATTGAAGGGCATCTCTGGCACGAGTGGCGATATGCGCGATGTAGAGGCAGCGATCGCCGTAGGCGATGATAATGCGCGTTTGGCACTGGATACCTATGTTTACGGTGTAAAGAAGTATATTGGCGCGTATATCGCCGCACTGGGTGGTGTAGATGTAATCGCTTTTGCTGGTGGTATCGGGGAGAAAAGTGCTACAACCCGCGCGAAGATTTGCGAAGGACTTGAGTGGTGCGGTATTCATTTGGATGCAGCGAAAAATGAACAAGCGACGGGTGAGACAGACCTCTCAGCAGATGAGAGTCGTGCCAGGATTCTCGTTGTCTCTACGA
The DNA here is from genome assembly GCA_028824575.1 of Candidatus Poribacteria bacterium. Taxonomy (GTDB): domain Bacteria; phylum Poribacteria; class WGA-4E; order WGA-4E; family WGA-3G; genus WGA-3G. Next base: position 1,028 of record JAPPDN010001000.1, read on the forward strand.
ATGAAGAATTAATTGTGTCGCGTGAAACTGCAAGGGTTCTCAAAGCGGGTAATTGAATTGATGGAAGTCGCGGGCACCGCTCGCTCCTACAAAAAGAATGAGACCATTTTACATCAGGTATTCTCGTTCTCGGAAAATTCGGATAGCGAGCCACAGCAAACCTACTGTTAACAGGAAAATTACGAGGAGTGCTACCCACGCTGGCACTGGCGATGTGCCCAGCAGGTCAGTTGATAGGCTTCGAGACAGCTTATAATGCGGGAATACAGTGAAAAGGTAGTGTGATATAGAGAGCCTCTTGATTCCCGCCTGTAGAAATGGTGCTGCGGTTATACGTTCCCATCCCAACACAAACAACAACCCCCATAGGACAGGATACTTGAACTTCGCTGCTAATGCAGCGGCGAGTGCTCCATACGTTAACAATGACAATGCCATTGATGCGGTATAGCGTAGACTCATACCTATATGATACAGCACATTTTTATCAAGTTTTGGGTGTGTCGCGACAATACCGGTTAAAATCAGATGGGAGCTGGCTATGATGGCGAGGGTGCCAACGAGATAGGCAGCGAACTTGCTGAGCAGGATCGTCGATTTGCGGAGCGGTCGCATCTGAAGATAGGTTAACCCTTTACCGTCAATTTCGTCAGAGATGATTGCGGTCCCATAGAAAATTGCGCATAAGTTCACCAAAAGTCCATACAGAATTAGCGTTATCTGTGGTATGAATCTGTTGATGCTTACCCTGCCTCCCACCGCAAACCGGAATATGAGAGCGATAAAAAGCGATAACGCGCACCCGAGCAAAATCAGCACAGTTCGCCGACTCCAGAACATCTGGCGCAATGTCACTTTGAAAAGTAAAAAATAGGCAGGGAATGTGTTTACTTTGGTTGTCATCTATAGCCTTTCGGTGGATGAGAATCTTAAACAATATTAACATTAATCTGTGGATTTAGCAAATCATTTTAGGATTATAGCAATGACATCGCATTGTTTTTTCGTTTAAAGATCGGATTGCAAAATTAAATGTAAATATGCTATGATACCGTATCAATCATGAGATTTTCGCGTGTTATAGTAAAACCTATAATTAATTGGGCACTCTCAAACAGTCTGAATGCCTATAACAGGCATTCAGACTGGCA
>JAPPDN010000426.1 GCA_028824575.1 Candidatus Poribacteria bacterium
CAATTCTGCCCGGCGATGGCACGAGTTGGAGGAGTGAAAGCCCGGTGATACTTTTTCCACAACCGCTTTCACCGACGATGCCTACGGTCTGTCCACGTGCAATAGAGAAACTGACATCGTTCACGGCGTTGACGATGCCATCATCTGTTGGGAAAACTGTCTTTAAGCCAGAAATTTCCAGAAGCGGTTCTTGATAAGATGTTTCTTGTGATGCAGCCATTTTTAACTGTCGCGCGCTGGAGATCACTCCTACAAAATTTAGCCCATTGTACAGAAAAAAGGGTTGTGTGTCAACTGTTTTCTCTAAATTTACTTGGCAAGTGTTTAAAAAAAGAAAAGCGCGGTTAGAAACCGCGCCTCCAAAGGTATGTGTTGTGCAATCTAATTTGCGAGTTTTAGCAAATACGCTTTGATCGTGCTTAAACGCAATCAAAAAACTATAACTCTGTTTTAATGTGATTCCAAAACACAGTTAACTTTTCGCTTACCGTGTCTTGTAAATAATTAGCAACACTGGCTTCACCTATTTGTCTATTAGCATCTACAGTGTCAGCGTGCCATACCTTCGATGAAACTCGTGCTGGGTTAAAGAAGTGATTACGCTCATCTTGGACAGCAATTACCGGCTGCTCCGACATACGTTCGTCTTCCGTTTTTGTCTCGGTATCTTTAAGCACCGCCCACGGAGATGTGGAGATTCTAATGTTCTGGAGCATCGTCTTTTTCATCGCTATCAAGCCAGATTCTGGTTCGGATGGGTTTGTAAAGAACGCAAATTTCGCGGCAAAACCGGAGACGATAAGAAAGAAAATTAATGCTGTAGCGTTAACAACCCTCGGAGAGAAATCCAACTTCAACCGATCAAGACACCATGCTAATGGATTCGCAAAGAATATCAGTTGCTTCCGTTGATGGAGTTCGCGTACGTGCTGCTGAATGTTGCCCACTAATTCCGGCGGTGGGACGGGTTCATCTGCACTCTCCAGGACATCGGCAGTGTGCCACAGTGCTTCATACGTCCTCTGACATTCTGGGCAGCTCCGAAGATGCTCCAAAACTGCGCGCCGCGACGTTCCTGCAGAAACTCGATCTATCGCCTCTGGACTTCCTTCTACGACGAAGTGAGGCAAATTCTTAAGAGTCTGTTCGCAATTCATTGTGATACCCCTCCTTGGAGATAGTATTTGCTCAGCTTCCGCTTGAGATTTTTCAATGCTTGGTTCAACCGAGAGGCAACTGTGCCTTCTGAACATTTCAATATCTCCGCAATTTCCCGGTACTTCATGTGTTGCATGTAATAGAGCGTGACGACCTCGCGCTGCTTTGGCGGTAACTGACCGATGGCATCTTGAACGACCTCATTCTGTTCAGTTTTAATCGCCACGCGTTCAGGAGAGTCATTCTCAGAAGCGGGACCATGGATTTCCGCCTCTCTGGTATAAGCGGTAAGCTTGCGTTCGTTTGATTGCGATTTACGGATATACTGCTGGCATGTGTTGATGCCGATACGATATAGCCAAGTGCCGAATTGGGACTGAAATAGGAACGTTTTAATGGACTTATATGCCTCTAAAAATGTTTCTTGTGTCGCATCGGCGGCATCATCGGGATTGCCGAGCATCCGATAAGCAAGCCCATAAATCTTTGAATGGTGTCGATTGACGAGCTCGTTAAATGCCTCGACATCACCTTCTACCGTTTGGTGTACGTACACATCATCAGGAATCATATCAAACTCGCTTTATCAAGTTGTTGTTTAGTTTGTTGCATTGACATCAACTTCCCTTCACTTTTTTAAAGTACAAGCACTTTTATCAAACGGGATCTTATTTATTTGTTGCATCCAAACTAATTTTTCTTCATTAATTCTTCGGTGAACGCCACGCGTGGCAATGTCCAACGAAACGTTTTAGTGAACTACTTTTAACAATAATTGCCTGTGGACGAAGGACTGTAGCATAAGATGCCAGCAGCGCGATCGTGTCGAGCAGTGAATTGTAGCCTGATATTCCAGACATATCGATGTAAATTTTGCTGAACGGTTCACCGAGATCGAGTGCCGCCCTAACGTCGAAGCCGACAAGTACCGTAAAATTGAGTTCGGAGTGCCTTTCCCGCGCGCGTTCAATACATTTGGAACTGATGTCTGTGCCAATAACTTTTTTACAGTG
>JAPPDN010000077.1 GCA_028824575.1 Candidatus Poribacteria bacterium
CGGGGTTTCGTACGCGTGGGGGACGGTGGTCGTTTCGGCGGCGGCTCGTGCCCGACCCGGAACCGGGTCACAGACCGCGGTTCCCTGTAATCTATCTTGAACGTCGTCTTGTGTGAGATGTGGAAGGATGCCGCGCACAGAGATACTCCCTACACCGATGACACCGATCCTGACTCTGTCATTGGTTGCCATGCTATTTCCTCCAATTTTGGCTTTCGGCTATCAGCAATTAGCCATTGGCTATCAGCCTTCAGTAAAAGAGGTTGCTGATTAAATCAAACACTTTTTTGCTGTCTGCTGATGGCTGACTGCTGACTGCTATTTACCGCCACGTTGTTTCGTGTTGCCATCCGACAGCATTTTTGAGTTTGTCGCAATTGATAAACGATTGATGTCCCTGAAGCGTTCTCACTTTTGGGAGAAATTCAGGTTTAAAACGCTCAACCAGTTCTTGAGAAGGTTCCAATGCTGAGGTATCATCCGCGTTGAGAAAATAGACATCGTGCGGCGGCAGCGTGTCTGCCTTTTCCATAATCAGACGGTGTGCGCTGGCGACATCTTCACTACCTACCCAACACCAGAGCCACGGTGTCCAAGCAGTTGTCAGTTTGGCATTTTCAGCCATCTGCTTTCGCCGTTCCTCTGGACTGATACCTGCTGGACGTGTAATATATGTTCGGATACCGTACGCACGGGTATAACTCGCCAAAAGGTCTTCGCCGCAGCGTTTAGAGAAACTATAGGAATCTTCAGGGTAACAAGGGTGTTCTTCATCTATCGGCAGATAGTCTATGGGAATGTGGGTTTTGCTGATCCGAAACCCGTGTCCTAATGCGCAATTGCTGCCGGACATCACGACCGTTTGGACATCTGCCTCAATCGCGGCTTGCATGAGGTAGTAGGTGCCGAGCATGTTCGTTTTGAAGGTTGCATCGAAGGGGATACCCCTCTCTTCAGCACTTGCCCGTAAATCTGGGTGGTCTACGGGGCCCGGTTGTGCGCCGAGGTGTTGGATAGCGTCTATACCTTCAACGGCACGCTGACAGTCCTCAAAGTTGTTCAGATCGCCTTGAATAAAGGGCAGATGTGAGAATTCGTCGGGTGGCGTTCTGCGCGACATCAGCACCAGCGAGTGTTCCGTTGCCAATTCTCGGACTACATACTCGCCGAGTCTACCGCTTGCACCAGTTATCAATACTTTCATAAAAAATCCTTTCATGATCTTATTTCGGTGTGATGTCCCACAATAACACTGTGCCGTCCCAACTCCCGCTGGCAAGCGTCTGTTCATCTGGACTAAACGATACGCTATTGACCTGACTGGTATGCCCAGTGAGCGTTCGCAGGACATAACCAGTTTCAACATCCCACAAACGGATCGTGTCGTCAAAACTCCCACTGGCAAGCGTCTGTCCGTTCGGACTAAACGATACGCTTTTAACATCATCCGTATGCCCGGTGAGCGTTCGCAGCAGCCCGCCATTTCTAACATCCCATAAACGGATCGTGTCGTCATCGCTCCCGCTGGCGAGCACTTCACCATCAGGACTAAACGATACGCTACTGACACAATTCGTATGCTCCGCGACGGTACGCAGAAGATTCCCAGTCCCAACATCCCATAAACGGACAGTTTCGTCCTTACCCCCGCTGGCGAGCACTTCACCATCAGGACTAAACGATACACTAATGACATAATCGGTATGTCCGGTGAGCGTCCGCAGAAGATCGCCAGTCCCAACATCCCACAGACGAATAGTTTTGTCAAAACTCCCGCTGGCAAGCACCTGACCCTCCGGACTAAACGATACGCTATTGACATGATCAGTATGCCCGGTGAGCGTCCGCAGGAGCGTGCCAGTCCCAACATCCCATAAACGGACAGTTTCGTCCCAACCCCCACTGGCGAGCATTTGATTATCGGGACTAAATGACACACTAATCAGACTACTCGTATGTCCGGTGAGCGTCCGCAGGAGCGTGCCAGTCCCGACATCCCATAAACGGATAATTTTGTGATAATTCCCGCTATCTGCGAGCATCTGACCATCCGGACTAAACGAAACACTACTGACATGATACATATGCCCGGTGAGCGTCCGCAAGAGATTACCAGTCCCGACATCCCATAATCGAATAGTTTTGTCAAAACTCCCGCAGGGAAGCGT
>JAPPDN010000273.1 GCA_028824575.1 Candidatus Poribacteria bacterium
CGGTTAGGCAACCGAAGCGACGTGTCTTGTGTCTGAGACGGTTGTTCTTTCTATAATAATCACGGTAGGTGCGGTTTTCTAATCGCACCATAGGTGTCAATTTAGGGATATTTCGTTCGATTCTCGTCTTATTAATTCTGAACTGTGATTTATTTGATTTATTTGATTTTTGTGACAAGATTGAAATCTCATTTGAAAATAAAAGTTGAAGTGCCGGTCTGGGGGTAGCGACGGTTATTATTTCTAAAATTGACCCCTAATGGCGCGGTTCTCTAACCGCACCAAAACAATTCCCCATGAACTTGACAAAGACTTTCGGTTTTGATAACATATTAACACTGAACAAGACATGCAACCCAAGAAAGATAACCCTTTTAAGGAGTTCTGTGATGAAGAATGCAAAACTACAAAAGCAAGCTATGATGTTAATCGAGCGACTCCCAAAGAAAAAACTCAAAGCTGCTATAGATTATATGACTTATCTCTATGACAAGGAAGCATGGGATGCGACACATGAGCTGACAAGTAACGCGGAAATCGTGAAAAGCTTAGAACGTGCAGAAGCCGATGAAAAAGCCGGTAGACTCAAAAGTTGGGCTGATGTTAAGCGAGACGTTTGAACTCCAATTCACGGATGAGGCAATTGCCGATTACGGTAGACTTGATGTTAACATGGAGCGGCGAGTTAACGGTGCACTTAGCACGTTAGTCAACAATCCGTTATTTGGACGTAATATAACCAAATTGCACGGACGGTACGCCGGATTATACCGTTATCGTGTTGGACGTTATAGGATTATCTATAGGATAGACAAGCAACACCGTAAATGCATCATCAGAGGGATCCGAGCGCGAGGAAAAGCGTATAACCCATAATTCAGAACTATACGATTATCCGAATCCATAAACTTCCCCTTTCACATAGGAGATAAACCATGCCACGCACATACAAAGCCTGTCTCATCGGATGCGGACGGATGGGCGCAACTATTGACGACGAAGTCGCAGGTCGCCCGGATAGCTTTATCTGGCAACCCTTTTCACACGCCGCAGCCGCTGTCGCATGTGAGCGAACTGACCTCGTTGCTGTCTCCGATGTCTTCGAGGAAAAAGCCGAAGCCATCAGAAAACGCTACGGAGCCGAGCGCGCCTATACAGATTACCAAGAGATGATCGAAAAAGAGAAACCCGACATCGTCTGTATCGCCACGCGTCCGGGTCCGCATGCCGACATCACCGTCTTTGCCGCCGAGAACAACGTCAAAGGCATCTATTGCGAAAAACCGCTCTGTTGCTCTATGGAAGAAGCCGACATCATGGTAGACATCGTTGAAAAGCACGGTGTTAAATTCAACTACGGCACACAGCGTCGCTACATGCCGATCTATCGCCAAGTGCGTGAACTCGTCGATGCCGGCGAAATCGGGAATGTGCTGTGCTCCATCGCGCAGTACGGAGCCGGTTCTGCGCTCTGGGGCTTAACACATGCCGCCGATATGCTCCTCTTCCTCGCGGGCGACCCGGAGGTCGATTTCGTTCAAGGCGCGATTATATGCAACGATTCAGATTGGGATGGTAACCGTCTTAATGTCGATCCGGGTATTGCTTGCGGTTACATCCGTTTTTCCAACGGGGTTCACGGTTACAACACCGCAGGCACCGGACCCGAATATGAGGTCTGCGGCACGAATGGCAAAATCCGTGTGCAAAACAACAGCAGAGAAATCCAATTCCGAAAGAAGGACGGAACCTTCTTTGAAGAGGTCCCGTTCCCAGAGACATCCCGTGCGACAGGCACGGTGATGGGCATCACGGACATCGCCGAAGCAATTGATGAAGACCGAGAAACTAAGGGACCCGTTCATCTTGCGCGTCGTAGTCAAGAGACACTCATGGGGTTCATCGAATCGCATCGACTCGGCGGTAAACACATCTCGCTCCCGATGGAAAACCGCTCTCTCTACGTCACCAGAGACAACTGGTAACGTGTTTTCTACCCATTTGGCTTTGTTCGGGCGGGTCTCCGTGCCCGCCTGTCTCGCTAACCTATAACATGAACTTAGAAACCCAAATCCAGCAATTCCGCGAAACCTTTTACAACGTCAAAGCCGAAGTCCAAAAGCGTATCGTCGGTCAAGACGCGATTATTGAAGGT
>JAPPDN010000818.1 GCA_028824575.1 Candidatus Poribacteria bacterium
AGAGAGTGCCTTGTTCGCTGAACGGATTGCGTTGAGACCTTGCTTGTAGAATTCTGGAGACGCTATCTTGATACCGTCTGAAAGAGTGAGGAATGTTTTACAACCGAAGTCCGCCCCTGCCTCACTACCGGTCAATGGGAGTTTTTCGGAAGGTTCGCAATCCTCACAGACAATATAGAGATAATAATCCCCTACGGTATCGCGCTTGATTGTCACTTGCTTTATCGTGCCTGTCCACTCGCGGTGTTGCCAAAAGGTGAAGGACTTATTTAGACAGTTGATTCTGAGACGGTTGCCTTCTATTTTGTACCCCGCTTGGGTAAACGTCACGGATTTGTATTTATGATTCGGTTTGATTTTCGGTTTACCAATTTTCCTTGTGGTTTTACCTGACTTTCTGTCTTCTATGTTGTCAAAGAAACGTTGGTAACCTAAATTAATACGGATAGCAACGTCTTGGATCATTTGCGACGGGAGGTGATTCCAATGTGGTTTCGTCGTCCGTTTCAACTGCTTCATGTGTTTCAATATACGAGAGAGTGAAGCATACTTACCAAAAATACGGTAATAACGACGTTGAAGACGCAATAAATGCACATGCACACTATGCAAATCGTCTATGAGATTACCAAGCATGACTATATTCGACTGGTGAGAGAACTCATATTTATGGGTCTTCATCGGTTTTCACAGTTCACAGGTTTTTATCCGTGTCAAGTGGGTAGGCAGACACGTAACCTTGCGATTACGCTTGACATGTTTGCCACTATAATACTATAATCATATTATATTTTCAGTAAATTGTCAAATTTATTTTTCTATCACGCCCTTCGCCGTCTACATCCCGCAAACTAAAGCATCGGGATTTGACGGAAGATTGTTAAAAAGGAAACTTCCGTAAATGTTGTCCTTGTATCGTACAACCCTATTCCCTTTATACCTATTTTGCTCGTTCATACTCGCCCTGAACCTGTTTGTCTTATCGGTGAGTGCGGTGGATGAATCTATTCCAGGGCAAGCACAAAGCCCAATATTGGGAACGCCATCAGAGGAAACCTTCAGTTTTGAAGATATTTACCAAATAGAACTCAATTTAGACATACCAGCCGACATTGAAATGATTGCCGCGGAGGGCAAAGGCATCAACGTTACCCTTGAAAAACAGACACAAGCCACAAAAACAGCGCAGGATGTTCTAATTCGGAACTACTTGGAGAACATCTCCTTAATAGGAACACAGAACAGCGGGATACTGCAGTTGCAGATAAAGTTGCCAGAAATGGATACGATTGACGAAAAACCTATCCCTTTTCCCAGTATCACGGATCTGCACACGACGCTCCAAGGACAACTCCAGTTGAAGTGTACGATTAAAACGCCTGCAGATGTTTCTATTAAAATCCAAGCGAAAACAGGAGATATACACCTCAAGCATATCCGAGGCAAGATAGAAATTGCGGCAGAAACAGGGAACATCCAGTTAGATGAGACATTGGGTAACTACAATATCACGTTAAAAAAGGGACGCATTGATGGGAAAATTTTGCTAACGCAAGGGCAGAATAAACTGGAGACACAAGACGGCTCAATCGTTTTGACTATACTTGACCCTGTTGCGACACCGATGGATGTGACTGCCCAAGGGGGCAATATCCGATTAAATTTACCTGAAAATTATGCTGTTGATGTTGAACTTGAGAGCGAAAAACAGCAGATTGTTATCAACCTTCCTGCCCAAATTGATGATGAGACATCGCTAACGCTTATTAACGGTGGGGGTCCCCTATTTCGTTTAAAAGCGACCCATGCGATTTCGCTGCTACAGAGTTCACCGAATGACGAAGATACATCCGCGGATACTGTGTCGGATCCGTTTGAAGACTCTACCCAACCTGTACCGGAGATAGCACAACCACCCGTCGTTGATGGCAATTTATTTGAGACAGTGTGGCAGAAGGCGGCGGCACTCTCGCCGTTTCAGAACGCAGATGGTGAAGGTGAACCACAGAATCCGACTGAAACGCTTCTGATGTGGGACGCTGAGAATCTATATATCGGCGTAAAAGCGTACGTCGCTGAATCACAGCTCCCGCATATCTCACAGACACAGCTTGATTCGCCTATATGGGAAGACGAAAGAATTGAAATCTAGA
>JAPPDN010000880.1 GCA_028824575.1 Candidatus Poribacteria bacterium
GCGCGCCGGCCAGGGGGCGGGGCCAGGGTGCCGGGGCGGAAGCCGCGGATATTCACGGCCCTGGCCCGTTGGGCATGGCTTCGGGCCGTGCGGGCGCTCCCGGATGCTGTCTTTCGAGCCGAGGCCGCGCGGCAGGCGGCGGCGCTCAATGCCATGGAAGCCTCGCCGCTGCAGGCGAAGGATGTTGCCGCGATCCTCGCCAGCATCGCCCGCAAGCGACCGAAGGGCCGCGCCTTCGCCGCCAGCTAAAGCCCATTACCGGACACCGGGGAAGCCCATGACCGTGACCACCTATGCCGAGCTACGCCGCCGCCAGCATCCCGCGTTCCGCGCTGCCGCCCGGCTGCATCCCGAAGCGACGGCGCGGGGCGGCTATTGGTGCAGCCCGGTTGCGCTGGCGGCCGTGACCGGGCTGCCGCCGTCCGCATGGCCGGAACTGCCGAGCGAGGCCGAAGCGATTGCCGCCCTGGCGGCGGCCGGCTTCCGGGCGGACGCGCTGCCGCCTGCCGCCCCGGATCGGGCCGGGCCTGTCGGCGGCGCGCTGGCGAGCTTCGGCGATCCGCGGGCGGTTGCGCCCGGCCTGGCCCCGCCGCCGGGCGCGTTCCTTGTGATCGGCGATGACTACGGCCCCGGCCCGCCGCACGCGGTCGCTATCTCGATACTCCGGCAGGGAGGGCGGCGCTTCGCCATGCTCGCCGATAACCGCTTCCGCGCCCCGGTTGCGCTCGCCAGCCTTCGGCGCCGCCTGCCCTATGCCGATATGCGAGTGACGGCCGCATGGCGCGTCACGCGGGAGGGCCCATGATGGGCGCGGTCCTGTCCAACCGTCTCGCCGATCTTGCCGAGCGCATAGGCGAGGCCGCGCGGCGCGGGAAGGCGCACAAGCTTGCCCGGCTTTCCGCTCATATCGAGGCCGGCGAACTCCTACGCGAAGCGCGCGCGGAATGTCGGCATGGCGAGTGGGGCGCGGTCCTGGCGCGGGCCGGCCTTCACGAACGGACGGCGCGGAACTGGATGCGCCTCGCCGCGACGGGCTTGAAACCGGAAACCGTTTCCGATTTGGGAGGCATGAAGGCGACATTGGCGGCGCTGGCGCGGGAGGGCAAATCGGCGACGGTCGCGGCCCGGCTGAATCCGGCGAAGCTCGCCGCCGCCCTGGACCAATTTGCAACGGAGCGGATCGCCGCCGTCGCGGCGGAAGGCCGGGGCCGCGTCGCGGTCCGCCGCGAACTGTTCATGGACGCAGTTGCCCGCCTGCGAGCGGAACGGGCGAGGCGGCGGGCGGCGGGCCTTCCATGCGGCAAGGGCGCGCTGCTCGATTTGCGCATCGCGGCGGGCGATGCGCGGCTGGCGCTGATCCGGGAGCAATGCGCGGTTTGCGCGGCGGACACAAAGGCGGTCCGGGAGGCGGCGGAATTACTCGAGGCGGAAGCACGGGCGCTTGCCGAAGACGATTGACAGGCCGGGCGCGGTCAAGAGCGCAACCGGCGCGGGCGAGCCGGCGGGCGGGGAAGCAGCCCGAAGCCCTGCCGTGCATGGACGCGCGGGCCGCGACAATGCCGCCAGCGCCGGGCCGCGACGGGGACCCCTGCCGGCGGATCGGGCGCGCCGCGAGGGACCGGCGGGGGGAGTAACGACGCGGGAAAGGATGCAATCGCCATGCGCGTTGACTCCCTCCCGCGCCCGCCGTCATGCTGTCTGCATGGCAACCGCGTTCGATACCCTGTCCGCCGCCGAAGCGTTGGAAGACGCGGGCATGAAGTCGGCCGAAGCAAAGGCCGTGGCAAAGCAAATCCGCGCCGGGCAAGGCGACCTTGCGACCAAGGCCGACATTGCGGCGCTCAAATGGATTGCCGGATCGGCCCTGACTGTCGCGCTCGGCTGCCTCGCCGTCACCATTCACAACGCGCTGCAATTGGCGAGCATCATAGACCGGCTGCCCTGATCGCCTCGATTGATGGCACCGCCGGGCCGGGCGGGCGGGCGGCGGCCGGACTGGCGGGTATCGAGCTACGCAGAGAGGCCGGGCGTTTCCTCTAAGCCCGCTTATCGGACATTCGCCAGCCGGCCCGCGACGCGCCCGAATCGCCCGTGCAGCATGGCCCGGCGGACGGATCGGGCCTTGCCTTTTATGTCCGCAAAGACCAGTT
>JAPPDN010000761.1 GCA_028824575.1 Candidatus Poribacteria bacterium
CAATTCCGTTAGCGATGTATCTCCACTGGAAAACTTGACCGAACTGATAAGGCTCTATCTGAATGACAATTCCGTTAGCGATGTATCTCCACTGGAAAACTTGACATTGCTGCAGGAGTTGCTTCTCAGTGGGAATCCGATCTCAGATTACGCACCCATCCGCACGCTCAAGACTGCGATCGAGAATGCCGAGAATTCTATAGATATAGATATAGATATGACGAACAACCCGCCTGTCTTCACGGACGGCGATAGCACGACGCGGTCTGTCGCTGAAAACACGGAGGCAGGTCAAAACATTGGCACCGCGGTAGGCGCGACAGATGCCGATAGCGATACACTCACCTATAGTTTGGGTGGCACGGATGCTGATGCGTTTGATATTGTCAGCACTTCGGGGCAACTCCAAACAAAAGCAGCACTTGACTATGAAACCCAAACATCCTATACAGTAACGGTGACCGCCTATGATGGCAATAGTGGTGGAGACAGAATTACCGTTACGATTGATGTTACGGATGTCGTCGATGACAATGCACCTGCTGCGCCATCGGTTGAAACATCTGCTTTAATTCCTGATAATACTGCACTCCTCACCAACTTCCCGAACCCGTTTAACCCTGAGACGTGGATACCGTATCAGCTCGTTGAACCGGCGGAAGTTACGCTAACGATCTACGATGTGCGGGGTGTTGTGGTGCGGGAACTGAAGTTAGGGCATCAAGCTGCGGGTTTCTATCAGACCCGTTCTCAGGCGATCTATTGGGATGGCAGAAACGGGATAGGTGAGAGGGTCGCCAGTGGACTCTATTTCTATACGTTCACAGCCGGCGATTTCACCGCAACACGCAAGTTGTTGATACGCAAGTAGGAAGAATATATTCAACGAAAGAAAAAAGAAGGGTGGAGGGGTGTGTTTTATCCCGCCACCCTCTCCTTTTTATATAGGATAGGACTTACGCAGACAGGCGATAAATCGCCTTACTACAAACAGATATACTTTGGAAGAGACTGTATTTCTCAAGACCTGTAGGTTCGTAGTAGCGCAATTCATTGCGCCTTGCGTAAGGTCTATTCTTACACTTCATCAACAAACAGATATACTTTGGAAGTCCCGTAGGTTGGGTAGAACGGATGCCACCAAAACCCTCCAAATCAGAGAAAAACACAACTTACTCCTGATACGCTACAGCCACCGGAAACCGAGAGAAACCCAACGCTTTGGATACCGTGAAGTTTCCGGGATCCTGACGGTGTAAAGTTGGGTTTCACTACGTTGATGAGAAAAAACCATATCGTCCCGTAGGTTGGGTTGAACGGATGCCACCGAAACCCGAAAATCAGAGAAAAGCATGACTCGCTCCTGATACACCACAGCCACCGGAAACCGAGAGAAACCCAACGCTTTGGATACCGTGAAGTTTCCGGGATCCTGACGGTGTAAAGTTGGGTTTCACTACGTTGATGAGAAAAAACCATATCGTCCCGTAGGTTGGGTTGAACGGATGCCACCGAAACCCGAAAATCAGAGAAAAGCATGACTCGCTCCTGATACACCACAGCCACCGGAAACCGAGAGAAACCCAACGCTTTGGATACCGTGAAGTTTCCGGGATCCTGACGGTGTAAAGTTGGGTTTCACTACGTTGATGAGTAGATATAGCGGGATATTAGTTTTCAGGTGTGTTTGACCTGTCAACAGTCCACTTCTCAACGCCGTTCTACCCAACCTACGGGACTAAATTGACCCCTATGGTGAGGTTAGGAAACCGCACCATAACTGTCAATTTAAGAAAAATAACCATCGTGGTCCCCAGGCCGGTAGGTTCGGAATGTAATACAAGGAACGGATTTAGTCTATTCCCAGACTAAATCCCCCAACCGAACCGGGTTCTACGCGGAAACATTGATAACTTCAAAAACATCTTGAAACCCGCCATGGTTCCCAAAGCCGGTAGGCGCGGTTTGGCATAGTTTTTGGATATGCTCGATGCGGTTAGGAAACCGCATCTACCGGGCCTGGGGGTCGCGACGGAGTTAAAGCGACAGAAACTCCCTAAATTGACACCTATGGTCCACCGCAAAACCGCACCATAGGTGTCAATTTTAGAAACAACAACCGTCTCAGACCCAGGCCCGGTAGGTTCGG
>JAPPDN010000996.1 GCA_028824575.1 Candidatus Poribacteria bacterium
GGAAGATTCCACATCGGATGTTCACTTTGTATTGTGCGATGGCAGTCGTGATTTCACCGAGCATTCCGGGACGATCGCTGCATTCGACGAGGATTTTGACAGGGTAGACATCAGGCGGGTGGTCTCCGTTTTCGGACATCGGCTTTTCGAGCCACTTGACTGCCAAGAGTCGTTCCGGTTCATCAAGGATACGGAGGCATCCGGCTCTATGTACAGAAACGCCGCGTCCGCGAGTCAGGTAGCCGACGACTTCATCACCAGGGATCGGGTTACAACATTTCATGATCCGCATCATCCCTAAGTCGATATCATTTTCGAGTTGGATAGCCGGTGATGATTCTGGTTTCCGTTTCGGTTTAACCGCTTCTGCAGTTTCGGTTTCAGGTTTCGGCACCTCAGGTTTCAAGAGATTGACGACATGGATAGCCGACTCATCCCCGTTGCCGATGCGTACGAAGAGTTCTTCAAGATTTTTGAGTTTGAGTTGTTTGGCAATATTGAGCAGTTCTGGGGAGTTGAGATACTCGCGTGCGTTAAGATAGAAGGTACGTAATTCCGCCGCGAGAAATTTCTTACCTAATTCCAGAGCGTCCGCCCTATCCTTTTCGCGGAACCAATGCCTTATTTTACCCCGTGCCGTAGCAGTTTTCACATGCGGCAACCAACTTCGACTCGGTTTTCCATTGGATTGTGTCCGAATATTGACTTGGTCTCCATTCTCAAGTACCCGTCGGATTGGGGCAACAGATCCATTCACTTCCGCCCCGACACATGTATGTCCGATATCCGTATGGATTTTATAGGCGAAGTCGATAACCGTCGCGCCCGCCGGTAGCTTAAAAAGGTCGCCTTTCGGTGAAAAGATGTATACTTCATCTTGGAAGAGTTCCAACTTCATCGATTCCACGAACTGATGCGGACTATCCTGTGTCTCCTGTATGTCTTCAAGTATCTGCTTATAACTCGCTAAAATGGAGCGTCCCTGTTTACTTGTGGGTACGCCCTCCTTATAGCTCCAATGCGCAGCAATACCATCCTCCGCCACTTTATGCATCTGATAACTCCGGATCTGTATCTCAACGGGTTTACCGTCATCTAAAATCGTGGTATGGAGTGACTGATACCCGTTTTTCTTGGGTTGTCCGATCCAATCTCGAAGTCGGTCGGGATGGTAATTCCACTTGTGGTGGAGAGCCCCGAGTGCCATGTAGCAGTCAGGTTCAGTCTTAACAAGGACCCGGAGGCCAACGAGATCTCGGATCTCGCTGAAAGGGGTCCCTTTCTGTTGCATCTTCTGGTAGATACTATAGATATGCTTTGTTCTGCCGTGGACATCGGCATAGACGCCGCGTTTTTCAAGGACTTGGCAAATCTGTTTCACCATTTTATCACAGTATGCCTCGCGCTCGGTGAGTTTCTGGTTCAGGAGATCGGCAATTTTTCGATATTCGCTGGGGTAGAGATGTTTGAATGCCAAGTCCTCAAGACGGCTCATGATACGCCATATTCCCAATCGGTGTGCGATCGGTGCGTAAATCTCCAATGTCTCTTTTGCAATGCGTTGACATTTCTCGCTGGTGAGGAACTTCAACGTCTCCATGTTATGAAGTCGGTCCGCGAGTTTAATAAGGATGACCCGCATATCTTCTGCTGTTGCTAAGAGAAGTTTCCGGTAGGTTTCTGCTTGGCGTTTGCGGTGGACGCGATCCTCAACTGTGATGGGTGTGCTGGCATTCGGGGCACTAACGCTCGGTCTATATTTCCCAATTTTCGTGACACCTTCAACCAGATTCGCAATGTTCGCCCCGAAGCGGACCTGCAGTTCCTGGCGCGTGATGCCTGTATCTTCGAGTACATCGTGCATGAGTCCGGCACAGATCGTGTGGGTATCAAGGTGGAGTTCTGCGAGGATCTCAGCGGTTTTAAAGCAATGCGTAAAATAAGGTTCGCCAGACTTTCGCTGTTGTCCGTCATGTGCTTCTTGCGCGAAGCGGTAGCAACGCTCAAGAAGTTCAACTTCTGCGTCCGGATTATAGGCTTGCGTCTGGCTTATTAGCGATTTGATACTCATGTTCTATGCGCTCCCACATAGATTCAATGTTCTCTTTCGTTGAGTTTCAGTTGAAAGAGAACATTGAATCTATGTG
>JAPPDN010000451.1 GCA_028824575.1 Candidatus Poribacteria bacterium
TCTCTTTGGCAGGCATTTTACCCGCGCCTAAATGCCCCAAAAGCGTGAAAGATTTCGCATTTTTTAGTAATCCTTGCAATAATTTTTCAGGCGCGTCCTGAAGCGGCTTCGGTAGCGTGACGTGTTCTTCCAGTAGAACACCATCGCCATGTTCCTGCCATTCCGCTTCTGTCAGACGCATCCACCGACTGTTGTCATCGAGAAACTTTGCATCTTTGAATTGGTCAACGATAGCTTGTTCCGTCACACTGGCAAGCGCGATTTTGCTCTCCGCTTCCTGGATGATCACAAGTTCCCAAGGTTGGACATTGAAGGGTGAAGGTGCCCATCGCGCAGCCTCAATGAGTTTCTCAAGGTCAGCAGCATCTATGGCGCGTTCGTGAAACGTCCCGCGATGGCTTCGGCGCTGTGTTATTGCATCAAAAAGATTCATAGATTCACAAGGCTCCGATGGCGTTCAAGGATTTCTGCGGGTGAAGCAGTACCAGTCGTACCGATTTTGGTGACCGTAATTGAAGCCACCAGATTCCCAACATAAGCGGCATCAACAGCAGCATCAACGCCAAGACTACAAAGTGTTGCCACAAGTCCTGCCGAAACACTGTCTCCTGCGCCAACAGGATCAGTTTCATCATCAATTGGAATGCCTGGGATGTGGGTGAATTCACCCTCACAATAGACAAGGATACCGTTTTCACCGAGGGTGACGTACACGGTATTTTGGGTTCTCTCTGCAAGGGCGACGGCACACTGCTTTGCCTCTTGAATATCAATTTCCTGTCCACTCCATTCTGGCTGAACAGCACGTTTTGCCTCAAACCGGTTCGGTTTAATGACGACGTTTTTATATTTACCAATCCGCGTACGTGAGTCGGCAAAAAAGATAATTTCAGGAAATGCTAACGCTAATTCACACAATTTCGCTCTCACGTGGTTTGTGACAACGCCTAAGTTCTCAAATGGCATCTGATCCCCAACGATTATACCGTCAACAAGTGGAATACACGCTTGGAGTGCGTCAATAACCGAGGCTTCAACTTCCGTCGGCATTGGGGATTGGTTTTCAATATCAAAGCGCGGTCCCTCCGTTTCCACACCTTCATAGCCGCGGTGGATCGGTTTAAGATAGGTCGGTGTTACCCAATTTGGCACGTGTATCATAAAATCCGTCAGGCATCCATTCGCCTGTAGGCAATTGCGGAGTGTCCCTCCAAACCCGTCTTCACCGATAACACCTAACGTATAGACTGTACCTACACCCAACGCTTTGAGATTATTTGTGACGGTCCCTGCTGCACCAGGACTATAGCGTTGTTCAATAACAGGATTCGTGTGCCACGGCGTTTCTAACGACAGCGTTGAGTGGGTCTTGTCAATGTACCAGTAGGCATCCAAGTAAAAATCTCCGACGACAAGGATTCGCTGGTCGCGAAATTGATTGAGAATCGTTTTCAGGCGCGCTTCGCTAATCAAGATGATGCTCCGATGTTACAAATATATCGCAATGCCGATACCCATTATAGCATATCAACGTTTTTTACGGAAATACCAATTTCCCGTACCACCAGGAGCATTCAATTTTAAGAAATTATTGGATTAAACGTCTTTTTTTCCAGGATCCGGTGTAAAATCTAGCGAAATCCAGCGAAATCCAGCGAAAATTTCTGCGTTTTTTTAAAATACATAACATATATTAAGTATTATCACCTGCGAAAAGGACAACACCAAAAACGGACAATTGAATGACCCTACCCGTACCACCCTTTCCGAATTTGCAATATCAGCCCAGATGTGGTAAAATATAAGGAGTCCAAAATTCAAGAAATGATATATTTAGGAGATAATCAATGTACAAAATCGGTCTCATCCCTGGCGATGGAATCGGCCCCGAAGTGACGCGTGAAGCGATGAAAGTCTTCGGGGCAGCAGCTGAGCAATCAGGCATTCAATACGAAACAGTCGAATACGATATCGGTGGCGACCGGTACCTTGCAACCGGTGAGGTGTTACCGGATTCCGTATTAGAAGAACTCCGAGGACTTGATGCTATTTATCTCGGTGCGATTGGACACCCGGACGTTAAACCCGGTATTTTAGAGAAAGGTATCTTGCTCAAGGTCCGATTTGAACTCGATCTCTACATTAACTTAAGACCTGTCAAACTCTATCCGGGTGTGCCGACCCCAGTGAAAGACAAGGGTCCCGAGGAAATCGATTTTATTATTGTCCGCGAAAATACCGAAGGCTTATACGCCGGCATCGGTGGTTTTTTGAAACGTGGCACCCGCGATGAAGTCGCTATTCAAGAGATGATCAACACCTATAAAGGTGTGGAACGTTGTGTCCGTTATGCGTACGAACTCACGCAAAAGCGGAACAAGGAAAATACCTTGACGCTCTGCGATAAAGCAAACGTCCTGACCTACGCACACGATCTCTGGCGGCGTGTCTTTGACGAGGTCGGTGAAGACTATCCGAACATCAAAAAGGAATACGCATTCGTCGATGCGACAACGATGTGGATGGTGAAAAATCCAGAGTGGTTTGATGTCGTTGTGACGTGTAATATGTTCGGTGACATTATCACCGATCTCGGTGCGATGATTCAAGGCGGTATGGGAGTCGCAGCATCTGGGAATTTGAACCCGGAGAGTGTCGCTATGTTTGAGCCGATTCATGGGTCCGCGCCACGTTATACTGGCAAAAATCAGATTAACCCGATAGCAGCGATCGGCGCAGCAGGAATGATGCTCGATCACCTCGGTCATGGAGACGCGGCAGGCAAAGTGGAAACATCTATCAGCGACCTACTCGCAAGTGGGAAAATCAAAGATCTCGGTGCCGGCCGTATGGGTTATACGACCGAAGAGGTCGGGGATCTCATCGCGGAAGGGCTGTAAACATTTACAGACAGGCGCGCCTTTCAAAGCGCGTATCCTGAAAGAACATGCTTCTTATAGGCACATTTGGAGCGTTACCATCTCAGGCGAGGCGTGCCGTAAAGTTAATTCGGTCTGAGTAGCGGTTCCACCGGTTAAAAGTGTACATATCGTAAGCACTCAAGGGTTTGTATCCCGCCGCCTTGAGTAAGTTATTAACAGTGGGTACTTCAAAGATCCGCTGCTGGTGTACCTCCTCATAGCGTCGAAACAATTCGCCTTCACGGATAAAAAAGGTCAGCAGGGTGCGGCACATCTTGGAATGGTGGAGGTAGTTATTTTTCCAGATGTAGGTATAGTCCTCATGGTTTGAGGCAAACGTTTTATTGTGAAAATGCTCAACGATATTCCGTTCTGTCGTCACATCGAAGATAAACAATCCGCCGGGTTCGAGATGCTCAGCAACGCACTTGAAGACGTTGCTTAACTCGGTTTCGTCGTAGGCATAGTTGATACTATCATAAGTGCAGAGGACAGCGTCAAACTGCTGGTTCAGCTGAAAATCGCGCATATCGCCGTAATGCAGTTCAATGTCCAGTTCATGCGCTGCGACCTTCTCTTTGGCGATGTCTAACATACCGATTGCCCGGTCCACACCGGCCATCTCATAGCCTTTTAATGCGAGTTGTATCGTCAAGGCACAAGTGCCGCATGCCAAATCGAGGACGCGAAGGGGTTTAGAATCATACTTCTCAAAAAGTGACTCAATGTAATGTGTCCAGCGCGTATAATTGACGTTTGTCATCATCCGATCGTATGCGTAGGCAAATTTTTCATAAGGGGTAATCAAATGTGTCTGCATTGTCTAAGTGTCGCTTGCAAGTTGATAATGCAAGTCACTCGGTCCCTCCTTTAACCCCGACAGAGGCGTTCATCATTCGTAGGAGCGTGTTAATTTCGTCAGCGTCCCAAACTTGATCATCATTTGCTTGAATCGCATATCTACCAACGGCTCTAATCTTGCGGGGGCTGATTTTTCCAGTGAGAAAGCTGAATGGAAGTTGCATACCAGCGGTTTTGACCCGATCAAACGTCGTTTCGATGTCATACCGGTCAACGCCTTCAGGTGCCTGTTGAATCAGTACGTCCTTCACCATATCCACGCCAAAACCGAATAACTCTTTGATGATGAACCATTGCAAAACTGCGAGGCATACTGTGAAGATTAAGAGAACCGTCAAACCTTTGACGATGTACCGCCGCCACTTCCCGTTGAGGACGCTCATGTTCAACTCACCTCCGAGTCGGATTCCTTATTTACGCTTATACTACCAGTTTACACAGACCTTGTCAATTAGATTTTGCCAATATCAGCGAGGTTAGCATCTCACCAGCGAAATAAACGGGTTAACAAAAAATGAAGATAGGTATTGTAGGCAGACCACAGGTCGGAAAAACGACAGTGTTTAACACTTTAGCAGAATCCAATGCAGAAGTTGGGGGTTACACAAGCCGCGGCCAAATAAACCTCAGCACTGCGAATATCCCAGACGAGCGGCTGACGCGTTTGGCAGAAATCCTTGAACCCTCAAAAATAACACCCGCTACAATTGATTATGTAGATGTTGCAGGCGTAACCAAATCGGACGTAGAACAAGCGGAATTAGATTCAGGGATGCTTGCGGAACTCCGCACCGTCGATGCCCTTGCGCATGTCGTCAGGCTTTTTGAGGACGAATCGGTTCCACATGTTGATGGTAGCGTTGACGCGGAACGCGATATTGAAAGCGTCTCCGTTGAGTTCGCGTTCGCGGATTTGCAAATTGTTGAAGGTAGACTCGACCGGCTCCGCAAACAATATCAAAATCAGAAGCTGCCAGCGCAGCAAAATGAGATTCGGCTTTTAGAGGCGTGCCAGGAGACCTTAGAAAGCGGAAAACCGCTGCGTGCACTTGAGTTATCTGCCAATGAAGAGAAGTTGATACGCGGCTACGGGTTTTTGACGCAGAAACCGTTGTTGCTGGTCTGCAATATCGGTGAAACGCAACTGGAAGCGGCAGATGAAATTCTTAAATACTTCACTAAATACGAAGCAGAACCGCAAACAGCAGTCATTGTCCTCGCCGCGCAATTAGAGATGGAACTCTCACAACTTGATGAAACCGATACTGAGATTTTCATGGAAGAGATGGGGTTGCGCGAGTCCGCTTTAGAGCGATTTATTCAGACCTCGTACAGGCTATTAGGGCTGCTCACGTTCTTCACAATCAACCCAACGGAGGCGCGCGCATGGACGCTGCGCGAAGGGCAAACCGCGGTTGATGCAGCAGGCCGTATTCATACCGACTTTGCGAATGCTTTCATCCGTTCAGAGACAATCAACTGGGAAGACTTAATAACTTGTGGGAGTTACCCAGAAGCGCGCAGCAAAGGCTTACTGAGAGCCGAAGGTAAAACGTACCAAGTCCAAGAGGGGGATGTGCTACTCATTCTGGCGAACCCATAAGTTTCAATTTAACGTGAGTTTGATATTAGAGTTGCAGTATAAAAAATAAACCGTTGGGTTTCACTCGTTTTTCAGAAATTTTAGCCTCATAAGGGGCTTGAACCTCTCTTTAGTGCCTGATTTTATTGTGATTTCCGTTCTACCCAACCTACAGTAACCATTAAATCTTTTTATCAAACTGGTGTTTAATTTAGGATAGTTCACCTGTCGATTAACATCTTATCTCGCAAATCCGCGATTGCGCCCATCATCTGGTTGCCCATCAGTTGATACTTTTCGCGCCGCGTTTCAAATTCTCCAGTGATAGGTTCAAGCGGTTCACCAAATATAACAGTGAGTTTCGATCGGCGGAGCCGTTTGCTGTTGCGCGGCAATATCCGTTCCGCGCCCCTGTGAAACACCGGGATCGTCGGTACACCGGCTCGGTCCGCAACAAAACATGCCCCATCATGGGCCTTACCTAACGTACCATCAACGCTACGGGTACCTTCTGGAAACATCAACACAGCGTTGCCGTCTTGCAAAAGTGAGATTGTCTTTCGCAACGCGCCTAAGTCTGCTGCGCCTCTATTGACAGGGTAGGCATTATAAATTGAAATGAGTTTCCCTAAACCCGGGAGGTCGAATGCGTTACTTCGTGCCATGAAATGAATCTCCCGATTCGCGGCGGAACCGACAATTACAGGATCAAGGAAACTGACGTGATTTGACACAAGTAACACGCCACCTTCCCTCGGAATGTGGTGAAGGCCTCGTGCTTCAAGTCGCCCCACGGTTTTACAAAAAATGTTTGTGAGCCGATGTCCCCATCGGTAGATCGGACAGGACGTCCAAAATTGGTTATTGGTATACCACATAATTCTACTTTCAACCGATTTCGGCGTTACATATCGTCGCTATAATAAGATCAACGACTTCATTGATCGTTTTATCGGTTGTATCAACGATAATAGCGTCGTCAGCGGCCCGGAGCGGACTGTGTGCCCGCGTTTTATCCTTCTCATCGCGATCAGTAATCTCCGCTTCAACTGCTGCCAACGTTATATCTACGTTTTGTCTTTGGAGTTCGGCGAGTCTCCGCTTCGCGCGTTCTGTCACAGAGGCATCAAGATAGAACTTAAAATCGGCGTTTGGAAAAACAATCGTCGTTAAATCTCTGCCTTCAGCGATGATACTCCCCTCGCCACCGATACGTTGTTGATGCTTGACGATCTCATGGCGAATCTCTGGTATTTTTGCAACATCTGCGACGCGTCTATTAACTGCCGGCGTGCGGATCTGGAGAGAAACATCTTCAGTATTGAGCAAAATCGTTTTACCGTTATCCTGAAATTCAATGTGGCACGCCTTTACCTGCTCAAGCAGTACAGGACTATCGGCTGCAAGTTTACCTCGGATCGCCAACACGGTCACTGCCCTGTACATAGCACCGGAATCGAGATAAAGCAGTCCGAGTTTTTCTGCGATGCGTCGCGCGACCGTACTTTTCCCAGACCCGGCAGGTCCGTCTATCGCAATCGTTACCTGATATCCAATCTTTTTCATGCGCCCCCTAATTTTTTGCTGCGCTTTTTGACGATAACTTGTGCCTCCAGCAGTACACGTTCAACCTCAGCCAAGTCATCAGTTTGAAGCAATGCTTTGAATGCTGTTAAGTTTTCAACGATGTCGTCAATCAATGATACAAGGACATCTCTATTCTCTGTGAAAATGTCGGTCCATAAGTCCGGCGAACCTGCGGCGATCCGGGTAGAATCCCGAAAACCGGTCGCCGTAAAATCCAACGCCTTCCCCTCTTCGGTTTCCACATTCGCAACCGTATTGGTGAGCAGACTCGCAACAAGATGCGGGAGATGGCTTGCAGCGCCGATGAGGAGATCATGGGTTTTCGGGGAAAGGAGATGCGGTACTGCCCCAACGAATTCCCATAGATTTTTGATCAACTCTAAGGCATCCGCGTCGGTGTTTGGAGTCGGTGTCAAAATACACGTTGCTTTTTGAAAAAGTGTAGCCCGTGCGGCACCGACCCCGGTCTCATGAGAACCTGCCATCGGGTGCCCACCAATAAAAGAGAGGGCATCCGCCCTCTGTTCCTGTAGCTGCGTCTCGATTGTCTCTACGAGTGTTGATTTCGTGCTACCGACATCGGTCAGTACGATCCGATGCTGCCGTGTGTCAACAGATTCGATAATCCGCTGTACCAACCTCGGAACCAGTGCAACAGGTGTACACAGCACGACGAGATCCGTTTCTCGAAGCCCTTCGGCTAACTCCGTCGTTATGACATCAACGGCATCGTGTTCAAGCGCATCCTCAAGTCTCCCGATGTTACGTCCCAATCCGAGGCGTTGCCCCTGAAATCCGTTCTTTTTCAACGCAAGCCCAAGCGAACCGCCAATTAATCCGACACCCCATATCGTAATTCGGCGAAGTTGTTGTATCTGTTCCATAGCAAGTCTCAGAAGCCTTTGATCTTCAAATATATCGCGGTATACTTCATTTATAGAAGTGTTGTATATTTTAAGGGAATTTGCCAATCTTTGTCAAGCGAAAACGTCCACTGCCAATGGGTAGATATGACTTAAAATATCGTCCATTCTTCACCAAATAAACCGATACATCGGCATTTGCAGGAAGATACCGAGGAGTCCCCAGACACTCCCGACAAGGAATTCGCCTAAAATCAGCCCTAAAAAGAAGGGAGCGATACGTCGGTAAGTCCGTACGCCACCGAAACGGAGAATCGCTAACTTGATGAAATAACTGATAAAGACCGAGAACCAGAAAAAGTTGACTGCCCAAGTTCCAGAGATCGCATATCCAATCGGATATAGGGGCCACCAGAAAAAGCGGAGTCGAACCAACGTGAGGCAAAACGCAAACAGCAGTCCGAAAACCATAGCAATCAATGACGGAATGTTCACAGGCATTGGATTCGTCAACCAGCTCTGCGTGCGGTTAAAGACAGAACCTGACCAGACTTCAATCGCCCCATGTTCATAACCGATATGAAGTGCGCCCCAAAAAGCGGCAAGAGGACTGAGTACCATTGCGAGGAGCATTGCGACAGCCATTCGTCGCGAGGCGCTGCGCGAGCGTTCCGCCAATTTCAATCCCTCTAATTGATGCGGCATGGTATTGCCTCGGTAGGCACGATTGAAACAGAACACGAGCGAAAATAGTGATAGGTTCTGCCCGCCAAGTCGGCGCATCCCGAACATTTTGGGAAGCAAGACATCGGGTCCCATGGAGCGTAGATCGTGAATCGGTGGTCCCAGTTCAGCACGGACGCGGGTAATGACTGTCACAGTGATCAGGTGGATCGCAAGGACAAGGACTGCCACCCAGAGAGACATGCCTGCGACCCACCAGAAACCGGTGAGTAGCAGAAAACCGCTGATCAATCCTAACACTGCAGCGCGATAGGACATCGGTTCATTTGATTGTACTTTTCCGTTCGCGCGCCACGCTTGCCTGAGAACATCGCGCAGATGGTGTCGTGCACTCCACAACGCCATCAATAATACACCAACACAGACTCCAAACGACTGGTCAAAGATAAATGGAAATCCCGGAATCCGCTGTAGACCAGCGATGCTGCCGAAGATCATCTCAAATTTCCAGAAGATATAGAAAAACCAGAATGTGAAGGAGAGATCAAGCGGGATAAAGTACGCCATTCCGATAACGAAAGGGAAGAAAACGATTGGTGTCCAGCCAATGGCGTTCCACGGTTTCGTTGTGAACAGAGGACGGAGATCATAGAATTCACCGCCGAGTCCGGGAAAATTGGGAAACAGAAAATGTAAGCCGTTAATCACGTCTATCCCACCTGCGAGGGCAATACCTATCCACAACGGCTTTGATCGGAAAAAGCGCGCTGTCGTCATCTGGAACGGCAATTCAATAATCGGATAACTGAGCCGTTCAACTTCAATCCACTGCCTTCGCAGAATCACGTTGATACAAAATGTTGTGAAAAGCAGCACAATGATAAATCCACTCCACGCCAGCACGGGTTGCCACCATAACTGGAGGTGCGGACGTAGATAGAGGGTAGATTCACCTGTAAAATAGACGGTCAACTTACTTTTATCCGTCAAGGCGAGCCAGTCAGGGAGATAGCGGTGAAAGAGTGTGCGCCACTCATTCTCTTCCGTTGCCAACCACCCAACGGTGGCAATATTTGTAATGATGACCTCAAACAGGTCGTGTCCACAAATAGCGGAGGCTATGGATAGCATCACGTAGAGTGTCAACAATTCGCCTTGAGTAAGTGCAGCGCGCGGTGTAAATCGGTGAAGGAGCGTGTTGAGAGTTATCAACACAACGAGAGCAAAGATCGTGTTGAAAAAGAGGGACATCGTCGTCGGAAAACCTTGATCCCAACGTAGCGATGCGAAGACCCAATAGTTATTGAAGGGAATCAGCGCGAGTCCGAGCCAAATAATCCGCCAACGGATTTTCTGGTGAGAAGGAGACGTGGAAAGGACAGGCGCGTGTTGCTGCATGGATAGTCCCAGTCGGGTTTTGTGGTCAGAATGCGTGTCGTTTTGCCTATAAATTTGCTGTGCTATTATACCTCAAAATTGAAACGCACTCAAGAATTTTGCTTGCAAGATTAAGGCATATCTGGTAAAATAACGGTAAAATTAAAAGGATCTGATGTTCTTTTAACAAGACAAAATGAACGCTATAAAAGAAGCACATTATAACCTCGGCATCGCCTATCTGGAGGCGGGACAATACAGTAGGGCCGTTCCTGAGTTTGAGGCAGCCATAAAGCTGGATCCGAATTTTATAGGTGCGCACGCTGCGCTCTGTCGGGCGTACCTCGAACAGAATGAACTCGAAAAGGCAGGCACAGCGGTCGCATCGGCATTAAAACTTGATGCCAATTATCAACCAGCATTGCTGCTGTACGGTACTATCATAGATGCATACCATGACAGGGGCAAAGCTTATTTAGATGATAGACAATACACCGAAGCCGTCGCAGCACTCCAGAAAGCCATAACGCTTGACGCAGATTTAGGCGATAACTCACAGGACTCCCATCCCGAAAATATACATCTCTATGTCCATCTTGGTGCTGCCTATATCGGCATGAAGGCGTATCAGGAGGCGGTTGAGGCGTTACAACACGCGATCGCACAAGATGCCGATCTCGTTGACGCGCACTATAATCTCGGTTATGCTTACGTGGAGCAGGGAGCACCTGACCAAGCGATACCGCATCTTGAACGCGCTATCGCTATTGCCCCGCATCTCAAGCGGGCACACTATAATCTCACACGCGCCTATCAAGCGTCGGGTAATTTGGAAGCAGCGACAAATGCTATTATAGAGACGCTAAGACTCGATCCGAACTATCAACGTGCGCACGAACTCGCAGATACGATAAAACAGGCGCATTACAATAGAGGCATCACTGACCTTAACAATAAACGTTATAGTGAAGCCGTTACTGCCTTCCAAAATTCGATAACTCTCGATTCGGATTTTGCGGCTGCACACTATAATCTTGGATTGGCTTATCTCAAGATAGAGACGTACCCACGTGCCGCCTCATCGCTTGAAAAAACGATAGCCCTTGATCCAAACCATAAAGCTGCATACCACGCGCTTGCACTATCTTACCTTGGACAACAGGAACTTGGAAAGGCAAAAAACGCTGCAAGAGAAGCGTTAAAAATAGATGCCGATTATCAACCCGTGCGCTCGCTTTTGGAAGCCATTGATCCGAGTTATAAACCTCCAGAAATAGCAGATACCCCACCATCAGAGACGGAACAGGCGGCAGACCCACAACCGGATACCAAGTCGAGCCACGAGACGCATCACGAACTCGGTATCGCTTATTTAGATGCGAAGATGCACGCCGAAGCAATTGCGGAATTCAAAAAGGCGATAGATTTAGATCCAGATTTTGTGGCAGCATATATTGGTCTCGGCACAGTGTATCTTGAGATAGGACAATTCGACGATGCAGAGAATGCAGCGAAAGAAACATTAAGGATTGATGCCGATTCTCAACCTGCCCATCAACTTTTAGATAGCATCAAGCAGGCGCGCCCAACCCCCAGCCAACCTGAACCGACACAACAAACCGGTACACCCACAGATCCATCGGATGCGAAACAAGACTTAGAACGTGGACTCGTTTTTCTGAACAGTAGGCAGTACGATCAAGCTGCGGCTGCGTTCAAGCGGGTGATAAAGGCGGATGCGAATTCAATGGAAGCGCATTACGGTTTAGGTCAGGCTTATCTTGAAATCGGTGCGTTTGACGATGCTAAAGCTGCAGCGGAGACAGCGTTAAGGCTCAATCCGAGCCATCAGAAGGCGCGCGAATTGATTCAGGTGATAGCATTCGCGAGAAATATAGAAAGAAACCGAAGAATACGAAAGAAAGTTTTGTCCTATGCCGTTGTTTTAGGTGTTATTGTAGTTGGAATTTTTGCTGCGTTTAGATTAGATATAATTCCATGGTCAACTTCACCAATGCCTCTGAACCTTTCAGTAGCAGCCACCTTGGAAGAACCTTCAGGAAACGGTTTCCTTGATGCCGGTGAAACTGCGAGAATTAAGCTAATCATCCGCAACAATGGTGGTACAGCACGTAATATTCAAGTCAAATATGTTCCACTTGAACCACCATCTATAGCCGGATTGCGAATTGAAAAACCCGAACTGATTCCTAAATTGAATAATAATAGTGAAAAGACCGTTCGCATCCCTATAACAGTTGATCAGAATGTGAAAGGTAGGAATCAAAAAATGGAAAATCAAATTCAGGGAAAGGCTGGATTTTTTGGGAAGATAAAGCCGATCGCGACTACAGAAGTCTCTTTCACAATTATACCGGCATTACAAAAGCCGGCACCACGACGAGGGAAATGATAATGGATAAGAGAATTTGGGGGATCATCGGTGGATTAGCATTGGTACTCGCGCTATTATCCCCGTATGTTTTGGGAAGCACCAAAAAGGTAGCGCGGCTTTTTGAAGCAGCTGAAATGTTGTATGCACAAAAGGATTATGAAGGCGCAATCGCAACATATAACGAAGCACTTCATGAATCACACAAGTTCCGCGTAAATACCGAAACTATTGATAAGGATTTCACGACTCTCGTTAACTTTAAAATCGCGATGAGTTACGCAAAACTTGCCGAATATACGGATAATCCGATCTACTACGAAAAAGCGTTGGAATACATTGAAAAAGCCTTGCAGACAGTTATACTCGCAGCGTATGAAGGAAATTTAATCTACCTTCGGGGCCACATTTTCTACAAAACTGAGCAACTGTCGTTAGCAGAGGAAGTATTGACGCAATTGCTCGCAAACTTTCCTGGTAACTCTTTTATGGAAGAGGCAGAAAAAATGATCGTGCACATCCGGCAGCAGCAAGAGCTCAGTGGATCTATATGGATAGACGATCTCTCTAAATTTGAAGCGTTCAACAAACAGAAAATCAGAACCCTTTTTGTCGCGAACCACCTTCGAGTAGCAGAAAACTATACAGAAGCAGCAGAACAATACGAAGTTTTTGTTAACACGAATCCATCTACTATAGAAACAACATACGCGCTGTATTGGGCTGGATGGTGTTACTATAAAGCGGCATCTACTGACGAAACGTTATTTAGCAAGTCGCGGGCCGCCTTCCAAAGCCTCATAAATAACTACGCTAAGAGTCCATACGCTCTCAAGGCTCTCGAAAAATTGCGTGAATTGGATCAAAGAAACGCGAAAAATGAGACTCACAAAGCTATCACAGCTGCAGAGAACACAGTGCTTCGCGCAGAGCAATCAGATGGCAAATCTGTCGCAATTTCCGAAGCAATAGCACGCTTAGATAACGCGAAAGAAGCACAAGAACGCGGTAACTACGAAGAAGCACTTCGGTTAGCAAACGATGCCCAAAAAACTGCCCAAACCGCTATTGATAATCACACAGCCGCAAAGCGGTACGTTGAACAAGGTCACAACGATCTTAGGCAAGGGAGGCTCGAATCAGCGACCCAGAAAGCGAAAGCGGCACTTCGCATTGATCCTTCTTATCAAAATGCCAACAATCTCTTGGAAAAGATAAAACAGAACGCTTTAAGTCGTTTTGGACTTGAGAAAATTTCATATCTAAAAATTTCCCACCTTTAATTTGACATTCCCTTTTTGACATTGTATCATTTAAACAGACCAAACTAAGTTATCCGTAGGACTATGGGTATCCCATATTCAATGCAAATTGGATAGCTTGGTTTGGTCGCCAGGGATACCCACTTCCATTTAACACATTTGGGCATCCCCAGTAAACAAAGTCAGACTTGCTTCTACATATCACTATCACAATAGTACAACCTACAATGAGGTAAACAACCATGTTTAGACGATTGTTAGGTAAGTTACTAGGCGATTTTCCGCCTAGAGGTCTTGATTTATGTGATCAATGTCGAACAGCATATACCGTTGCTGGTATTTTCAAACCCCCACTTAACTATGATCAGTTAGTAGATATTCTCTACAACTTTGCTCTCTTATGCGATAAACCTTGCGGTGTAATGCAGACAAAACCACCTCAACCTGCGGTAGGTTTTAAAGCCTTACAACTTTTTCTAAGGTCAAGTATAAGTTGTCATAATTGTAGAATTTCGTTGCTAACTATGACACATATAATTTCTGTTATCACTGCCTTGAGACCAGAGTTTTCTCCTTCAAAAAACTTGATTCCCGAGGCGTACATGCTAAAAGCAGAAAACCTAGTCTGCGATGAGTGTCTATCTGCGTTTCATGAGAACTATCAGGGTTTAATGACAGATTTAGAGAAGATTCTTCAGGAAGAACACCAGAAACTTTCTTCTCAGATTTAGACACCGAAAACCATGAAAGTTTCATAGAAATGTAGGATAGTAGTCTGTAAATCATCATAACCTCCAGTTGTAAAGAGGATTGACCAAATGCTATTCATTCCTTCACTGATTGTCTTTATCGTTTCAAAACGATGGTGGTTAAAGGGTATTGCTGTGTTGATATGGGGTCTTGGGATTGTGGTGCAGCCAGATTACATCTGGCACAAACTTATTGCAACCGCAATCTTCTACCCAATTATCTATCTTATTGTCCGTTTTATCCGTAAAAAAACGGGCAGATTAACTTGACACACGATTTTCGTTAAGTTTTAATGTCTAATAGGGTGTAGACGCACCCTATTAGACTGCGTTGAAGTAGTTAATTTCACTTTAGACTTGCATTGAAACAGCCAACCAAAGGAGACTTCCATCATGAGAAATCAAATTGATCGAAGAAAAATCAACCTATTCAACACACTTCTGCACACAGCTGATCACTTACGACTATTACGCCAAGTGATTCACCGCATGAAAGAAGATCGTATAAGATGTATCATATCAGGTCAGAGTGAGATAATTCCTGAACTCGATTTTTCTATCTTACAATATGAAGTTAAGATGCTTTCCGCTTATGTTGACTTCTTGAAAACCGATAGAACTCTCACTGAACTTCTACCACACTCTCCCTGAGAAACTTCTCAAAGATATTATTCTCTCGGTAATTGTACTTATAACACGCCTCTGCGAGATACAGAGGTGTATATCCTGTTGAGTAATGATGATGTGATCCATACCACGCACGCTTAACAAATGACCAGAAGCCTTCCATTGTATTGGTATGTATCCCATTTGCTTTCCATTTCTCTGACCGGTTCATCGTTTCATGCTGCATCTCTTTACCGATTTCATTATAGCCTTTGTACTGGTCAGTATAGAGTTCGGCATCTTCGGTTTTGACGTGATTCTTGATAAACTCGGCAATTGTCGAGCCTTTAACATTCTCTACAAGTTGAGCGACAACCTTTCCACCCCTTGCGACAGCACCTAATACAGCATCTTTAGCGGTGCCACGTCCGCGCTTTCTCGGTGCAGACCCATCACTGTTCTCTCGGTCGTAGTCTTTTCTGCGTTTTCCACCGATATAGGTTTCGTCTGCTTCTACAATTCCTTGTAGGATCACGTTTTCCTTTCCCATCTCTGCTCGTATTGCCATCATCATTCGCCAACATGTTTTCTGTGCCAATCCTAAATCACGTGAGAGTTGATGAGAAGACAAACTTTTCTTTGCGTTTGCCATCAACGAGATTGCCAGAAACCATTTCTGTAGTGAGATTTTCGTACCTTGAAAGATTGTTCCATGTGTTACCTTGAATGTTGTCCGACAATCATGACAGTTCCAACGTCCTATACGTCCAATCTTCTTCTCATTGCGCTGTCGAACATGCTCACTTTCACAATGCGGACATTCTGGTGATCCTTGCCATCTCAGACGCTCCAAATACGCAATGCAATCCTCTTGCGTCGGGAACGTTTCCATGATTTTGATCAAATCCATCAGAAAATGCTCCTATTTGAGCATTCTGACAGTTTCCTTGATGTCTCAGAGTTTGACACGGTATAATTTTAACGTTTTGACAGATACAATCAGTAAGTTGTCAAGACAAAGGGGGTATCATACTGTGAGAGCTATGCGTTAGTGTGTGGCTCTCACACTTCATTATACCGTGTCTCCTTCTGAGTTCTTAAAACTATCAGAAAATGCTTTAAAAGGGTTGCATTTTTCTGATAGATTCTGATACAATAACCAGATAAGTGTAGAACCAGAAAAGCAACCCTGCTTTTTTGGGTTCGTATAGGGGGTTGACAGCCCCCTATTTTACTTATCAAATATTGTATCATTTTTTGTGTATTAAATCAAGCGAAAACCCACTATTTACAAGGTTTATAGCACTTTTTTTACAACTTTTTGCAAGTCCAAAACGACTTATTCCGCTTAAAAAAGCAATAGAGATGGGTTTACGGTCTAAAGAAGCATATATCAATCTTGGAGTTGCTTATGTGCAACGCGGAAAATTTGCCGAAGCAATAACAGCTGCGAAAAAAGCTTTAGAGATAGATCCAAAATACAAACGTGCCCAAGAACTCATAGATTCCATAGCTATGGACGAAAATTAGATTCCTCAAATTTGCGATGAAATGAGTGACGCGCGAAAACCAATTCCTCTCAACCAACGATTTCAAAAGGGAATACACAATGAATAAAATACATCTATTAGGTTTCACAGTTGTGTTAACTGCGTTCTTATTTCTATCCAATGCTTTTGCACAAGACTACACACAGTGGCGGCTACCTATAGGGGCGAAAGCGCGATACGGTAAAGGTTGGATAAACGATATTAAATTTTCTCCGCTCGGCGACACAGTTTCTGTGGCGACAACTATCGGCGTTTGGACTTATGATGTCCACACCGGCAAAGCGATAAATCTATTCACTGGTGCCATGAGCGGTGCCAACGCAATCGCGTACACTTCTGATGGGAGCACGCTTGCGGCAGCGCACTGGGACCGGACGGTTTGTTTATGGAATGTCAAGGACTTCCTCCCAACAGATCCGGACTTTATTTTTACCGGCCATCCCGGACCGATCTATGCTGTTGCGATTTCCCCGAACAGCAGGATGGTTGCCAGTGGTGGAGCGGATGAAACCAGTAGAACCGATACCGAACCCGGCGGTTTAATCAAGGTATGGGATCTCGGGACGAGGGAGCTCCGCCCAATCCTCCGATATAACGCCCCGGTTTCTACGATAGCATTCTCACCAAATAGTAGATGGATCGCGGGCGGAAGTGGTGATGGAACCATTCGCGTCTGGGATGCAGGAACGGGGAAACTCATCCACGAGTTTAAAGAACATACGGAATCCATCTGGAAATTGGATTTTTCACCAGATAACAAATGGCTTCTCAGCATAAGTTTGGGCGGCACAGGTCTATTAAGGAATCTAACCAACCCCCACGAAAGACCATCTACATTCAGGCAACAGGGAACCACTATCTACGCAGCAAACTTCTTCCCAGATGATAAAGATGATGGCTATAATTTTGTTACTGGAAGCTCGGATAAACGCATTCAACTATGGCATACAAATACCATTAATAATAAGGATGAGTTATCACCAAGTAATCGCGTCCTTGAAGGACACAACGATTCCATCTGGATTCTGGCGTTTTCTAAAGACGGACAAAACCTTGCAAGCGGAAGTTTAGATGGGACAGTTCGGTTGTGGGATATGGATCTCTGGAGCCAACGGATCAAAATCGCAGGGCACACCGGTGGTATTAAAGCGTTAGCATATACGGAGGATCATCGCATTCTCGCATGCGGCGCTGGATTAGATGGCATACTCAGACTGTGGGATGCTGGCACAAGCAGTCAATTGTCTATACTTTTCGATCATGCAGGGGTAAATAAAGTCGTCACTTTCTCAAGCGATGGTAGAACCCTCGCCAGTAGCGGAAACGAGGACCGCGCTATTTTCTTATCAGATGTCACCAAGATCCTTGACAGCAACTTGGATAACAGCAATTTTCTGCACTCACTGAAAGGAAACAGGGACGGAATTACGGCACTCGCTTTATCTTCTCCGATAAGAGATCCGCGTTTACCCGCTGTCCCTACAAAACTTACCAGTGGTGGTAGAGATGCCAGAATTCATCTCTTGAATGTTGCCAGCGGCACGGAACTGACAACTTTCACAGGGGCAGAGAGCACCATTACGGCGTTGACATTTGATCCTGATAGCAAAAGCCTTTTCAGCGGTGAGGCAAACGGCATTGTTCGGATGTGGAATGCTAATACTGGAATAGAACAATTTAATTTCAGAAGTTCGTTTAATGCTATCACTGCCTTAGCATTTTCCCCCTTCCCGCGTTTTCTTGCAATCGGCGACGAAATGGGAAAAATTCAGTTAGTCGACATTGCCGAAGACCGCGAAAAACCTATAGTCACACAACACACGCGCAAGATAACATCGCTTGTTTTTGCTGAGGATGGTAATACGCTCTTCAGCGGTAGTGAAGATGGCACTATTCTTCTTTGGGATATAAAGGCAATCCTTTCACAAACAAGGTAACAACAAAACTTGTCCTAACTTTACGGAACTTTGGCCCTAATTAGCGTTGGCACTTCATTGTATTATCGTGAGTTCGCGCTAAAAATTTAGAAAATTTCATAATAAGCAGTTCATTTCTGGCCTATATTTCTGAAATTTAAGAAAGATCCCTTCGCTTAGTAAGTGCCTGCAACCGCCCCTGCAACGATATTTACTGTAAAGTTTTACACATATTTGTGCCCGTTTTGTTTATTTTTTGCATATTATGCACCTTTCTCGCTCCAAAATTGTCTCTTTAATAAATACTGCTATAAGGTTAATTTAATATTTAATAACGCAAGTTGCCACCTATTTATAGACATAGCACCCCTACGGGGTGAAGAAAATACTTGAAAAGTGCTGTTGAAATACGCAGAAATACCCAAGCAAAAACACCAAAACCTATTAGTAGCAACTTGGGTTATTTAATAGAGGAATAATTATGAACACACGCATGATTGAAAAATATTATGCCAAACAACGCAGAAATAAAGCACTGATATATTCTTTTGTAGTGCATGCAATTTTAATTATTGCAACTGCGATATGGTTACTCAAACCGCTGGTAGAAGAAATAGAAGATAAGTTCACTGTGGATTTTGTACGCCCACCCCAGCGAATACATAAGCCGAAAAAGATAGTGCGACAAGTCGAACTGAGCAAAGAAGCTGCTACAACATCCATCCAGGACTCGGCAGCGAAGCGTTTGCCCTCATCTATGTCATCACTCCCACGACTTGAATCCAAACCGAAGTTGGAGGCACCACCGCTCTCCACAGTGGCAGACCTCGCCCCTTCACCAGAGGCCATTCTCGCCCCTACCGATGTCAACTCACCTACGGTAGAAAGAGGTAGTGGAGAAATTGAGGATGGACGCGGTTTAACAATGAACGAAAAGGGCACCGGGATTGGAAATACCATCGGCAAAGGCACAGGTGGTGGAGGTTCGGGAACGGGGCTCGGTAACGTCACGCAATCAAGCGGTACCGGACAAGATGCATTCGGTGAAGGGATTCCAGACACTATTGGTAGTTACAGGGATGAGATTGGGGATAAACTCGGTAGCATTATTGATGAAGAAGACGGCATTGTGCGTGGACATATTCGGCTGATACGTCTAAAGCATGAAATGAGCGACTGGTGGCAGGACCCAACAGCGATTCCATCGTTAATAAAATGGTTGCGTGAGAATGTGCGAACGATTACTGCTGATATGGGTTACAAAGGAGGTGCGTTGTCGCTAACAGACGACAGCATCATGGATGCACCACTGGTGATTATGACAGGACACGATCAGGCGATGTCAGTATCCTATCAACAACTCGCTGACCGCAATTCGCAGGCATCAGGGTTTACTGAGGCGGAGCGCGCAGCCCTTCGCAAATATATTCTCGATCATAACGGTATGCTGTTTTTTGACTACTGTGGGGACGGCGGTAACGAAAAATCGTTCGCCAACCTTGTAGAAACCGAGTTACGCGAGATATTCCCTGAGTATCCGATGAAAACCCTGGATGATATACGACATGAGATTTTTCAGTCCTATTACAAACTGAAAAAAACGCCTGTCGGCGGTTCGGCGTTTTGGGGAACAGGTTACGAAGGCGGGAACACAAAATGGCGATATATCAAGGGCATCTTGGTGCCAGGCCGGTTAGGCAAGCCCCGTTTGGCAGTCGTATTTTGTCCGCTCGATTACTTGTGCAGTATGGAGACGGCCGAGATCGATAGCCGCGCGCCACTTGCGTCGAGACGTTCCTCGGATGTCTATCGGTTCATGACAAATATGTTTATCTACCAGATGAGACAAAGGGCAGACAACGAATAAGAAAAAAATAGGGCGCGCTTCACAAACGCGCCCATATCAGCATTATATCAATGTGCTATTGCTGTTGAGATAAAGTCCTTCCGCAAGCGTGGATGACCTCACCCATCGCCACTATTCCTTAATCACAAAGAATTTTTCCTCTTTAATCCGTTCTTCAGGGAAACGTGCGCGCGCCCAGATCGCTTTGGCATTCTCAATCATTTGCGGATGTCCACACGCATAGACGACAGCGATGGTATGGTCAAAGCCGAGTTGGTCGCCGTACTTCCGAATTACATCTTCGGCACGACCGCTCTCGCCTT
>JAPPDN010000507.1 GCA_028824575.1 Candidatus Poribacteria bacterium
CCAGATCACCGGGTTCAACGGATTTCTCGCACCTGTTTCTCGGTATTAAACCGACGTTTCCACAGAAGACGAGTGGGTTTGCGGTATAGCGGGAATCAAAAAGGATGGCACCGTTAGCCGTGGGGATTCCCATCCGGTTGCCGTAATCTCGTACACCGGCGACAACGCCTTTAAAGACGCGTTTCGGGTGGAGCGTGCCTTTCGGTAACTCAGCGTAAGGCGTATCCGGCATTCCGAAGCAGAAGACATCCGTATTCAGAATCGGTTTCGCACCGAGCCCTGTGCCGAGCGAGTCGCGAATCACACCACCGATGCCAGTGCCTGCCCCACCATAAGGCTCAATCGCTGACGGATGGTTATGTGTTTCTACTTTGAAGACGAGATTGAATGTCTCGTCAAATTCAATGATACCAGCGTTGTCTGAAAAGACGGAGACACACCACGGTTTGTCAATCTCTTCAGTTGCGCGCTGGATGTAGGTCGGAAACAAGCCGTCAATCTGCTCTGGTGCTTTTCCGTCTTCGGAATAGCGGATGATGCTTTTGAAGGTTTTGTGAACGCAATGCTCCGACCAGGTTTGCGCGATGGTCTCTATCTCTACATCGGTTGGGTTGCGACCTAACGCGCCGAAATGGGCCTGGATCGTCTTCATCTCGTTGAGATTCAGGGATAGGGTCCCCTCTCGGCTGATACGCATCAGTTCAGCGTCATCCGCATTTAGGATTTCTATTTCTTTGACCGTATTGGACATTAATTTCTCCGGTATTTACTCGTTGTCTTCTTGAAGAGATTTTGCTGCAAATCATTGATGATATAAACATACCGCCCTTACAGGGCTGAATCGCTTTCTACAACCCTTTTCTATAAACATAGTGAAGAAACACCCAAGCAAATAAACCTTACAGGACTGAAGAGGTTTTTGAAGGTTTCAAGGTTTCTGTGTAAAACTCGGTTCGGTTGATGAAGATTAATTTTTTAATTCGGTAATGTCGGAACGTGCGATGAATCGCACTACTACGAACCCGCCCGTTTGTAGTAGGGCAATTTTTGCGGCGTACTCGCCCAGATGCGACGTGCATCGCGGTGTACTCACCCAAATGCGACGTGCATTATTGCCCGTCAATTACCGAAATATTTTCTTAAACTTCATCAAACCGAACCTACCGGGTCTGAGTTTAAGACGGTTATTGTTTCTAAAATTGACACTTATGGGTTTTGCTGCGTTGAACCCAACCTATAGACTGTAATTTGCGTGATTTGGCTTACTCCTTAAATGAAGCTGTAACGCGCGGGATGCTCTCTTCGCAGGCGAAGCGTTCGATGCTGGAGGCACCGACGAAACCGACGGTATCGGTTTTCTCGTTGATAAACGCCGCTTCCGGTGCCTTTGAGATGGGACCGCCGTGTGCGAGACAGATAACGTCTGGATTTACCGATTGCGCGGCATCGCAGATCTCTTGGACACGGACTGCGGCATCTTCAAGTGTAAAGGCGGTTTCTGCACCGATGGTGCCGCCTATTGTGGTGCCCATGTGTGCGATAATGACATCCGCCCCGACTTTCGCCATGTGCTCGGATTCTTCAGGGTTGAAAACATAGACAATCGTAAAAAGATCCATCTCGTGGGCGATGCCGATGGTCTCGACCTCTTTGTAGAAACCCATCCCTGTCTCTTCGAGCGTCACCCGAAAAGTGCCATCAATCACGCCGACAGTGGGGAAGTTATTGACACCATCGAAGCCGACATCTCGGACTTGTTTGAGGAAGTTGCTCATCCGACGCGTCGGGTCTGTGCCGTTGACCCCGGCGATAACGGGTGTCTCTTTGACGACAGGCAACACTTCGCGTTCTCCCATCTCCATGACGATGGCGTTCGCGTCACCGTAAGCTAAGAGTCCGGCACAGGAGCCAAAGCCGGACATCCGATAACGACCGGAGTTGTAAATTACGATGAGGTCTGCGCCGCCTTGCTCGGCGAATTTCGCGGTGATACCTGTTCCGGCACCGACAGCGAGCAAGTGTTTGCCGCTATCGAGCTCTGTTCTCAATCGTCCTAAAACTTCATCTCGTCTATAATCTGGCATATTTTTAACTTTCCTTGCGGTTAAATAACGTGGGTTTGAACTTTGACATGTCCTTC
>JAPPDN010000703.1 GCA_028824575.1 Candidatus Poribacteria bacterium
CTCTTCCCACGCTTTGAAGGCTTTTTGTGCCTGTTGTATTAAATTGCGGATATTGCTAACCCCCAAACTGTTTCTAAAGACATCCTCGCGTTTTTCTGTCATGAGATATATCTGATTGCGGAGGTCGGTGAGTGAGGTATTTACCGGTGTCGCGGAAAGCATTAGTACTTTGGTTTTTGTGCCTTTCTTGATGACTTCTTCTAATAGGCGGGAATAACGGGTGTGGCGGAAGTTGCCATCTTTATCCTCACGGGGATTGCTGTCGTTTCGGAAGTTGTGGGATTCGTCAATAACAATTAGATCAAGATTCTGCCAATTGAAACCTGCTAAATCAATACCACCAGAATCACCGCTA
Source organism: Candidatus Poribacteria bacterium (assembly GCA_028824575.1). Lineage (GTDB taxonomy): Bacteria > Poribacteria > WGA-4E > WGA-4E > WGA-3G > WGA-3G. Next base: position 356 of record JAPPDN010000703.1, read on the forward strand.
TATCTGGACAGGTCCGTATGTGATAGTAAGGTGTATCCGAATTGATCATCAAGCAACTCATTAGATATTTGATTATGACTTGCTTGATAGCGTGCCCAATTTTCTCGGAGTTTTTTGGGGCAGAGAACGAGGACGCGTTCGTTTCGCAATTCAAAGAACTTTATCACTGCGAGTGCGGTGTATGTTTTTCCTAAGCCGACACTGTCTGCTAAAATACAACCGTTGTGTCGTAACAACCGAGCAATAACGCTTTTCGCGCCCTCTTTTTGGAAGCCGTATAACTTGTCCCAGATTTTTGTGTCGTATAGATGTATATCCTCAAGGGTCTGTTCGTTTGTTTTTCGGGTTTCAATTTCTTCACGGAACAGTTCGTATAGGGTTTTGTAGTAGATGAGTTCTGGTGGGTGATCTTGCCCGATCTGCTTCAGTTTTGCCAGCACTTTCTCTTTGACATCTTCAACGAGTTCATCGTTATTCCAGAGTTCATCAAACCACGCTTTCAGGTCGGTACGGTCGCGGTCGCTATCCACCTCAAGATTAAGTTCAATGTTGCTGTTATTTGAGCTGAGTCCGAGTCCGCGCACGGTAAAGTTGGAGCTGCCGAGAATTGCCTTGTCAACGCCGTTGTTGGCGATATGGTACATTTTCCCGTGTATCAGATTTGAGCCGCGGGTTGTGCGGATTTCGACCTTCTCCTTTATCCATTGGGCACAGGCTTTGGCAATCGGTTTCTGTCGAAGTTGCTGGTTGAGTTCCAAACCTGTGTCCGTTATGTCGAATGCTTTTTGATCTGTATTATTCGGATCCATACGTTTGACGAAATCGGGGTCACCAAAAAGAAAACGCAGTCCGTCTATTTTGTTGAGGGAGTGTTGCATCTTTTCATAGGCGTAGATGGTGAAGTAGGCGGATACGATGGAGAGTGCGGAACCGTTTTTAATTTCTTGTTGTAGAAAATCGTGAACTGTTTCACGCAGAAGATTATCTCGGATGCCGGATTTTAGCGATGCATTGTTATCTAACATGTGGAACCTTTATTTATAGAATGATGTAATTTTCAGGACTTACGTGATTTTGAGGATATGACGCTCCATTAGGGGGTAAATTCTCAAAAAAGCAGAGACGTTCTCAGTGCACAGGCTAACAGCCTATGCTACAAAAGAGCAATCTGCGTAAGTCCTAATTTTGCTAAAAGCAATAGTATGGTGTGAAAGAAGGCGGACCGAATTTCGATAATTTCAAAATATCCAAATAGTTTTACGGGAAGTCATCAAATTGGAAACTGATGGTTACCGGCGGTCAAGCCGCCGTCAATGACAAAAACTGCACCGGTTGCGAAACTGGCTTCATCAGAAGCGAGGAAAAGTGCAGCGTTCGCTATGTCAACGGGTTGTCCGATCCGTCCTAACGGATACCACGGCGTGATTTCGTCCAATATTTGAGGGTTGCGTTCAAGCATCGGTTCCCAGACTTCGGTCTGAATCGTGCCGGGACAGATGCAGTTGATACGGATGTTGTCTTTGCCGTGTGCGACTGCCATTGAGCGAGTCAGTGCGATGACACCGCCCTTCGCAGCAGAATAGGCGTGAATTCCCTGTAAACCGATGAGTCCGTTGACAGAGGCAATATTAACAATACTGCCACCGCCAGCCTGTTGCATCACCGGAACAACCACTTCGGAACAGTGACTCGTGCCGCGGAGCGCGACCGCTAAGTTCGCCTCCCAATTGTTGTTCAAAACATTGGCTGTGGAACAGATAGCGTTGTTTACCAAAATGTCAAC
>JAPPDN010000125.1 GCA_028824575.1 Candidatus Poribacteria bacterium
GTCGGGGGGTGTGGACGGTGCGGGGTGTGTAGGCGAGTGTGGGGGGGGGGGCGTGAAGGAGCGGCTCAGAGGGGGTATGGAGGGACCCCTGTTTTTGTGAGAAGTCGGTGATAGTGGCGGCGGTCTGCTCGATTGCAACGTAGAAGGGGTCTAAACTCTGGAGGAACTGGTTGCGGTCGAATGTCTGTGAGGTGAGCGCGTCGATGACATTCTCAATTTCGCGGGCGATGATATTACGGCGTGTAAAGTCGCGGTTGTTGAAGACGGTGCGGAAGATGCGTTCCGTCAACAGGTGCTGGATGAGCATCTCCTCTACAGCGGCGACAGAGAGGTTCGGATTGATTGAGGTTTGGCACTGTTCATGGAAACTGATAAATGCTTTCTGGAATCGCGGGTTGTTTTGGCGTTCAGTTTCGATTAACGCTGTCAATTTTTCGCCGAGTTCAGGGACGGTCTCCTTGAACTCAGAGACGGCGGTATGCCACGCCGAGATGTTCTCTTCCTGATACGCGAAGAAGGTCTGGAGAACGTTGACAAGGTTTCTCGGCTCAGTGATGTCTAAGTCCAGTTGCAGCTGCCCGTGTTGATAAAGCAGCGCGTGTGTCGGCGACTGGAAGACGATGTTTTTGGACGGGTAGCCTGCGGCAAATTTCTTATCCGTTTCAACGTAAAGATCATCCTGTGTATCTTTTGCTTCCCAGTAGCCATAAGGCAGCCCGAAGGTATCAACGACTTCGCCATCAGGTGTTATGCGTCTATTCTCTTGCGTGTAATGTGTCTTCTCACAGACGAGGATGAAGTCTGCCTGTCGGCAGTAGTGTTGGAGGAGGTTCTGGAATGCGGTACGGACTGCGCCTTCGTGTGCTGCGCCGATGCTGTCATATTCCTTGAGTTCGGCGTAGTATTGTTTGATGGGTTTGTGGGTGGGTTTGATGCTTGGGTGTGGCATAGTTTTTTCGCCGTATGGCATCGGTAATTGTGAATACCAGAAACCATGCAGAAGTTACGAATGTTCCAACGTAATTTTATTTTATAGAAGTGAGGTCGGAAAATCTCTGTAGCGATTTTCAGTAGCACTTTTAATACAGATTTATCCCGATACTAAAAGCAGTATCAGAACTCTCAAAAGAAAATAGAAGAGATCCGATGATGCTCGTCGTCTTTGACATCTGAATTTCTACCCCGGCTTCTCCTAAAATACTACTATCACTCACAGCCTCTTCAAATCCTCTCCATTGACGCTCTGTAACCGCCCAAGCATTTGAATAATATACACCAAAAAATGGGGTTATACCCCATCCTGATTTCGTACCCAACCGTTTTAAGACACCACCGCCGCCGGTAAGTCCCAACGTCCGAGTCTTGACGAATGTTTCACTTGTTGCAGCATTCACAGTCCGAGAAAACATAGCACTAAAACTCCCCTGAAGAAAATAATCTAAGCCTGTCTGCCCTAACTCGTTAATTCGGACTACCGACAGTCCACCGACGGGTGCTGGCGGGATTTCTAAGGACGTATTGAACTCATCGTCCTCAATAAGTGCAACTCCCCCTGAGAAAGAAATTCTTAAATCTTTGTCAATTCCGTAATCAAGGATACCAGTTATTGTGTTAATATTTTCGGTTGTACTAAACCCAAGTCCGAGACCCGTCCTGCCTTTCGGGAGTTTGTATAAACTTGTCTGTGAATAAGCAGTAATAGGGAGTAAAGCGAAAAAGAAGATGATGTAGAGGTGTACTTTTTTTAACTGCACTTTTATCTCTCCTTCTTTAGAAAACGCGTTTGAAGTTGCTCGCGTCGCCCTTAACGGAACCAAATCCTTAGCATTTACTTTGTTAACTGGATGATAATACCCACGCCGCTGATGACGATGTAGGCGAAGGTGCTGATGAGACCCCAGTTGACTTGGAACTTCTTTTTTATTTCTAAAATGTCACCGGGGTAGAGTAGCTTTTGCCGTGCCTCACCTTCAGCTGGGTTGAATGTGAAAGATGTTTCTATGGTTGTGCCATCACGACGGTGGATGCGGACCGCTTCACGGTTGGCAGAAACCTCGAATCCACCCGCGAGTGCGACCGCTTGCGAGAGGTTCAAAGGGCCACGAACGCGTTGTGCACAGGGGTTGCGGACATATCCC
>JAPPDN010000747.1 GCA_028824575.1 Candidatus Poribacteria bacterium
CACAGGGGGACACCTAAAAAGCAGATAACGAAGGAAAAAGAAAAATGGAGACGAAACAGACGGTTGGCATCGGCATTATCGGCATGGGATGGATGGGGATGACACACGCCCGCGCATATCGTCAGATTGCTGACCGGTTCCACGACACTCCGCTCCAACCCAAACTCATTATCTGTGCAGACGACGTTGTTGAACGCACAGCCGAGGCAAAATCACGTTTCGGATTTGAACGCACAACGACCGATTTCCGAGATGTCATTGCAGACGAAGACGTACAGCTCGTCAACATCGCCGCGCCAAACAACATGCACCTTGAGATTGTCAAGGCAGCCACCGCAGCCGGAAAACACATTTTCTGCGAGAAACCAGTTGGACGGAATCCCACTGAAACGCAGGCAATATATACCGCCGCTCAGTATGCGGGAGTCCTAACCTGCGTCGGTTATAACTACAGATGGGCACCCGTCGTCCAATACGCCCAACAACTGATTTCAGACGGAAAACTCGGCAAACTCACCCATTATCGTGGCAGATTTTTCGCTGGCTACGCAAGCCATCCGCAAGCCGTGCTTTCGTGGCGGTTTCAGAAAGAGATAGCCGGATTAGGAACACTGGGGGACCTACTTTCTCACGTTATTGACATGGCGCATTTTATCGTCGGCGGTATTGATAGCGTCGTCGCACAACAAGAGACATTTATCCCAGAACGTCCTGTAGCGACAGCAGGCACTGGTACCCACTTCACGCTCGGTGGAGATGGCGAAACGGAAGCCGTTACGAACGAAGACTACGTCGGTGCACTCGTCCGGTTCAAAAACGGTGCCAGAGGCACACTGGAAGCGTGTAGAATTATCAACGGTCCCAAATGCGAGATGGCGTTTGAGGTGAATGGCACAGCCGGAGCCTTGCGCTGGAACTTCGAGCAGATGAACGAACTTGAGGTGTACCTACCCGCTGAAGACGGTTTCCCAGACGGATATACACGCATATTGAGCGGTCCGAACCATCCGTTCCATAGCGATTTCAACCCCGGTCCCGGTGTTGGATTAGGCTACGACGACCTAAAGACAATCGAGGCACATCAGTTCCTACAAGCCATCTACGCAGGAAAACAGGGGAACCCAAGTTTTCGAGAAGCCGCTGCTGTTGCCGATGTGCAAACTGCTATTCAAACCTCATGGGAGGAAGATCGTTGGATCTCCGTTTAAAAATCAAACAGACGCGCCTTCTCTGCTACTGCTGCCTGCTCTTTTCCTTTAACGCTGCCGCACAAAACCTACCCCAATTCACCGACATCACAGAGGCAGCAGGCATCAATTTCGTCCACAATACCGGTGCTTTCGGTAAGAAATATCTCCCCGAAACAATGGGTTCAGGTTGCGCCTTCATCGACTACGACACTGACGGATGGCAGGATATCCTCCTCGTCAACGGAAAAGATTGGGAAGGCAATCCAACTGGAAAGCGGCAGACGATGGCACTCTACCGAAATAACCGAGATGGTACTTTCACCGATGTCACTAAGACCGCGGGACTCGCTATACCGCTTTACGGCATGGGTGCTGCCGTCGCCGATTATGACAACGACGGCGACTCAGACATCTATATCAGCTGCCTTGAAACCGATCGGCTCTTTGAAAATCGTGGTGATGGCACTTTCATTGACATCACAAAGGCAGCTGGCATCCATAACCCCGGTTTCGGTACGAGTTGCGCATGGTTCGATTACAACAATGACGGACATCTCGATCTCTACGTCGCAAACTACGTCGAATGGAGCAGAGAGACCGATCTGTTCTGTACGCTCGACGGCATCAATAAATCCTATTGCACCCCTGAATCCTACCAAGGACAAGCCAGCAAACTTTTTAGAAATCGAGGGAACGGGACATTCGCCGATGTCTCTCGCATCGCACGGATTGAGGACAACAACAGCAAATCACTCGGCGTTTGTATCTTCGATTACAATGCCGACGGATTGCCCGACATCTTTGAGGCAAACGACACACAACCGAATAAACTCTATCAAAACAACGGTGACGGCACCTTCATCGAAAGCGGGATGCTCACTGGGATTGCCTATAACGAAAGTGGTGTCGCGACCGGCGCAATGGGCGTTGATGCCGCCGATTATGATC
>JAPPDN010000686.1 GCA_028824575.1 Candidatus Poribacteria bacterium
ACTCTTGGAAGCCATGCAGGAGTATCACGTCACCGCTGGCGGCAATGAATTCCAATTGGAACAACCTTTCTTTGTACTCGCTACACAGAACCCAATTGAGCAGGAGGGGACATATCCGCTCCCAGAGGCACAGTTGGATAGGTTTATGTTCAAAATCGTTATCGACTACCCCACAGAGACGGAGGAAACAGACATCGTTTCGGCAACAACCGGGGCAGAGATACCTGAACTTGAAACCGCACTCTCTGGGCACGCTATTGTAGCACTTCATAACATTGTGAGGCGTGTACCTGCCGCCGACAACGTCGTGCAATATGCCGTGAAAATCGCGCGTGCAACGCGTCCAAAAGAGGAAGATGCTCCTGATTTTATCCAGCAGTGGGTACGCTGGGGCGCGGGACCCCGTGCTGGGCAATATCTCATCTTAGGTGCCAAAGCCCGCGCGATTCTACGTGGACGCTACAACGCCTCTTGTGAAGACGTGAAATCTGTCGCACCTTCGGTGTTACGCCATCGCGTCTTAACCAATTTCCATGCCGAGGCTGAAGGCGTTGACTCCGATACCGTCATCCAACGGCTACTTGATACAGTAAAAGAACCCGCTGCAAGATTGTAGAACGCACAGGCATCAATTCAAGAAAGAATTCATCGTAGTGCTTTGTCAACCTTCAAATGAAGGGCAAATCCAGTTCGTAGTAGTGCGATTCATCGCACGTCCGCATGTCAGAAACGGGCAATGAATTGCCCTACTACGAACCTAATTTGACTCATAAACTCAATCTTGATGCAATAGTAGGTGTTTTGTTTGGGTATTTCTGCGGATTTTCCCTGGGTTGAACGGATGGACACCATACAGACAGTTTCAGTCATCATTCCAGTCCTTAACGAAGAGGATGCCATCGCCAAAGTCATCGCCGATATTCCGCAAACAGGGAACAACGGCGAGATCACTGTCCAAGAGATCATCGTCGTTGATAACGGCTGCACGGACAACACCGCCGCAATCGCAGAACGAAGCGGCGCGCGGGTCGTAACCGAACCGCGGCGCGGATACGGATACGCCTGTCTCACAGGTATCGCCGCGCTCACGACCAAACCACCCGACATCGTCGTCTTTCTCGATGGCGACTACAGCGACTATCCTGCCGATATGCTACAACTCCTACAACCCATACTCGAAGGCAGTGCCGCACTCGTCATCGGTGCAAGGACACAAGGCAGCGCAAAAGAGGCACTATTACCCCAAGCACGCTTCGGCAATTGGCTCGCCTGCTTTTTGATACACCGTTTCTTCGGGGTCCGCTATACAGATTTAGGCCCCTTCCGCTCCATCCGATACCGTGAGCTGCTTGCCTTGAACATGCAAGATAAAACCTTCGGATGGACAGTCGAGATGCAGCTGAAAGCCGCGAAACGCGGAATCCCTGTCTGTGAAGTCCCCGTCCGGTATCGCAAGCGAATCGGCACCTCCAAAATCACTGGTACGTTCACCGGCACCCTCAAAGCAGGCTACAAAATCCTCACCACTCTCATCTACCACCGCTTTTTAACGCACGATTAATAAAAGTGCGGCCCTGTAGCATAGGCTGTTGGTTTCCTGTAGCAAGCATTTCCCAATCCATGAAATCCGTGATTTGCGGTATCCTCCCCCAAATGCGACCTGCATTCAGACAACAATTGACAAAATATTTACACGCCCTTTCTTGATTTTTAACTTGAAACCCTCCTAACTTAATGCTATACTTGTTTTAAGTCTTACCGAAGCCAAAATAGACCCAGAATAACCTCAGCGTTTCCGTTGATGCATCGGGATAAACCATGAAAAACAAATCTTCCGATAACACCTCAAACATAGATAGTTCGCCTGAACGCAATCAAGCCCCTACAGAAAAAGGCAAAATCAAGCTTCTGGATGTCGTCGCGCTCACGCAGGATGTCCCTGGGCACAATCTCAAGCGCGGAGACATCGGCACGGTTGTTGAAATCCTTTCAAACGACGAAGCCTATGAAGTCGAATTCAGCAATACGAACGGGCAAATGTTCAAGTGCGTTAGTTTCCTTGCCTCTCAATTTAGAGTGATTCCTCACGAAGAGATAAAAGCGGATTTCAAACTTCAACGAGATAAAAAAG
>JAPPDN010000570.1 GCA_028824575.1 Candidatus Poribacteria bacterium
TGATGTTATACCTATCGGCGATAGCGTTGAGGACCTTGATGCCTTCCTCTATCACTTCAATTCCAATTCCGTCTCCTCGAATTACCGCAATCTTGTATTCAGCCATATTTTCCTTTGTTAGTGCTTAAATTATGCCTGCACCGTGGTTTTTTGCGTAAGTCCTGGCGATGTTTCGATATCTTTTTTCTTTTCAAGAGACCAACACTTTGCCATTCTTTTTAGTTCAGGTAAATGATCAGGCCAATCATGTAAGGTCACCGGATCAAAATCAGCTCCATTTGGCCATACTAATGTATGGACTTCTGGATCAATCCGAACTTGGTTGAATAAAGTCCCATCGCGGAGTGGACCGAACAATTCGCCTTTTAATGTAGGTTGAAAGTCTATAACTTGTTCTGTATCATCATCAAAACAGACGCGAAGTGTGTAAGGTGCTTGTATTTCAAAAGAAACCACACGATATATTGGATGAAGCATGTCTACTTCCTTTATTGAAGCGGATCAATTCTTAATGGAATTCGACCCGATTGTAATCGTTCCCAATCTGCCAACAATTCTCTCTGATGCAGCTCTGCCCAAGCTTCAACCAGCCGGTGCTGTCGTCTGGGAAGTTGACCAGCGATCAATTCAATCTCGTCAATGGCATAGACACCAACGTGCTCTTGATAATAAGCGTGGAAATGAGGCCGATGATGAGGTGCTTGAGGCTCTCTACATACATTCGTATTATGATACCGAAAAACCGACAAATCTCAGGCATTCAAATCCCTTTTAGGCTTATTGCGCATATTTACGGGCTAACTGTGTGAGCACTATTTACGTACTTGATTCACTGTTTGAGTAATATTTTAACCGAGTTCCGTTCATTATTCAAGCGATAAAATATTTACACATATGCGATTTTATGCTATGCTTTAAAGCAAACTGGGGATTGGAAAATCAGCACAACTTCTGGTGATAAAGGAGAGAAGAAACTGATGTCAAACACGCAAGAAATTGGATGGAATGCTGTTAGTAAAACTGGAGCCGTTGCTGCCGGTGGCGCGAAAGCCGTTGCAGCGGGAATTGAGATTCTGGAAGCAGGTGGAAATGCAGCAGATGCAGCAGCGGGGACGATCCTCGCGCTCAACGTCACAGATCACGGTGCCTGTTCTATCGGAGGTGAGGTGCCGCTTCTTATCTTTGACGCGGAAAAGCAAGCAGTAAAATCACTCTCTGGACAGGGACGTGCCCCGCGCTCGCAAACCGCAATTGATTGGTATATGGAGAACGGCATCCCGAATGGCGACATCAAAATGGCACCCGTGCCATCGGTTGTTGATTTGTGTACAACCACGCTCAAGTTGTATGGCACGAAGACGTTTGAAAACATCGTCGCACCGACACTCGCACTGCTTGATGCTGGTGAGGCGGACTGGCATTCTGACTTGGCGGTCACTTTGCGTCGGATGGTTGCGTCGGAACAGAAAACATCTGGGAGCCGTGAAGAAAAAATCCAAGCCGCAAGCGATCGGTTTTACGGACGGAACGGTGCTGATACCGATATTGCCGATGCCTTGGAAGGTTTTTACGTTGACAAGGGTGGTTTTCTCCGTAAGGCAGACCTCGCTGCCCATGTTACGCTTGTTGAAGACCCCGTATCGGTGGACTACCGAGGGTATACGGTGCACAAGTGCGGGACTTGGACACAAGGACCTTATCTCTGCCAAGCATTGCGTTTACTGGAAGGTTTCGATCTCAAAGCGATGGGTAACGCCTCGGCAGACTATGTGCATGTGGTTACGGAAGCACTCAAACTGGCGATGGCTGATCGCGATGCATATTACGGCGACCCGGAGTTTGTGGATGTTCCGTTATCCAAGCTGCTTTCGGATGCCTATACTGAGATCCGCCGACCGCTAATTGATATGCAGAAGGCATCACACGAAGCCAGACCCGGTGATGTGGATAACATGGAGCCATTAAAACCGGGCGGTGTTTTTCGACCTGGCGTAGGTGGAACAACGACCTGTGCAGTTGCTGACCGGTGGGGGAATGTCGTCGCTGCGACACCGAGTGCTAATGTCTATCACGCAGGCGGTATGGTCGGACCGACAGGTGTCAGTTATGGTAACCGCTTACGGAGTCTT
>JAPPDN010000137.1 GCA_028824575.1 Candidatus Poribacteria bacterium
GGGGTGGTGGGTAGAGGCGTTAGGCGCGGGGGGGATTGGCTGGGGCCATCCGGAGTGTGGGTTTTGGATGCTTCAACGTGCCGTGGTAGAGCGAAAAATAGAGGCTCTCGTCCAAGGCAGGGATAAATACTTAGGGCTCGCTTAGCGAAAATGGTAGGAAAGAAGGCACAGATGTTTGAAGTTCAACTACCAGCGTTGAAGAAATTTCAAAATGTTGCTGGCATTGCTGCAGGCGTAGGTTTTGTCCTCGGTTTATTGATTCCTGCTGTGGCTATTTTTAGCCTACACTGGCACTGTCCGCTTGGAAACGGGATTCTTCAGGTCGGTGGTTTTATAGCAATTACCGGAGTCGGAAGTGCTATCGTCGTTGGTAACCTTACTGCGCTGATTTTAATCGCGATTGCGAAATATCGCCGAATGTCATCCGATTCATCCGAAAAAAGGAGATAATAGAAACCTAAAGTGGAATTCAACCTCTTGCACACCGTTTTACTCTTTGGTACAGGTATTTGCGCCGGTTTCTTAAATACGGTTGCTGCCGGCGGATCGTTGTTGGCACTCCCAATGCTGATCTTCCTTACCTCCGATCCAGTATTATCAAACGGTACGAACCGGATCGCTATTTTTTTCCAAAACATCAGTGCCATTATAGGCTTCCGGCGTAAGGGTGTCTCTGATTTTAGGTATGGCATCCTACTCGCTGTACCTGCGGTTATCGGTGCGGGGATAGGTGCCAAAATTGCGATTGGTACGGATGCGGCGTTATTCCAATTTATTCTTGCAGGCGTGATGCTTGTTATGCTGACTTTAACACTGCTGAACCCAACAGCAAGGTTAAAGGATAGGATTGAAAGCAGCGGCACAGGTTCTAAAATCATCGCAATGGTCGTTTTCTTTTTTATCGGAATCTATGGTGGCTTCATCCAAGCCGGTGTGGGACTGCTTGTCATCACTGCTTTGCGTCTCCTTACCGGTATAGATTTAGTTCGAACAAACGCCATTAAAGTTTTAGTTATCTTCTTTTATACCGTGTTAGCCCTCGGTATTTTTATCATGGAAAAGCAAGTCGATTGGACCTTAGGTGTGACGTTGGCGATAGGTAATGCGACCGGTGCATGGATTGGCAGCCATTGGGCAGTCGAAAAAGGGGACAAATGGATTAAAGTGGTTCTTGTTGTAGCAGTCCTCGCCTTTTCCGTGAACCTGGTATTAAAACCCTTTAACTTAGATATTATATCGGTGCTCGGACTTGGTTAGCGACTCAATTCTTGATATGAGAAGATGAGTCGGTGAACGGCAGTAATGTGTGAGGTGAGTGTGAGGATACCGAGTGTGCAGAGCAGAATCATTCCCGTACTTTGAATAATCGGAAATTTGTACCAGAGCAGCCCTTGAATCAGCGTACCAGTCCCGAGTAAGATGATGCGTTCGGGTCGTTGCATGAGTCCCACCTTACAAGTAATTTGAAGTCCCTCGGCCCTTGCCCTCACGTAGCTAACGAGTATTGAACCGAACCATGCGCCAAACGCTAAAATTATCCCCAGCAGACTTTCCAAAGTGTAAAAATAGATGAGTGCTCCGAGAAAGAGAAAACCTTCCGAGTAACGATCAATAACAGAATCCAAGAGTGCTCCGGATGCTCGTAAGTTTCTTTGCGCACGTGCAACGGCTCCATCTATCATATCAAAACTCCCACCAAACAGAATAAGAATCCCACCGGTAATCAGGTGTCCTGTTGCAAAGTAAAAGGTCGCGATGAGATTCACGAAGAACCCGAAAAGCGTTACCATATTCGCTGTAATACCGAGTGCCACCATTTTATTCGCAATAGCAGACAGGATTATCTCAAGGTGGGGTTTCAATTTCGCTTCAAACATTGCAACGTCTCCTCAAGGATTCTCGCCGGTTTTTGATCAATTCTGTGGCGGGAACTGTCTCTGCTTGACACAGAAGTTCCAAGATTGCAGGCGCGATGTCTGTAGGGCACTCTGCTATTTTGACTTTTTTCTTTTCAGAAAATTGTGCGTCGGATGCCGCGACAAGTACACGCCCATCGTTCCATATCAGCTCAGGAGCGGTGTGTTCTACTTTATCAGCACCTTCAAATACAGTATTGATAGGGTGTGGCA
>JAPPDN010000744.1 GCA_028824575.1 Candidatus Poribacteria bacterium
TAGTGAGATTCTCACCCGCAGTCCAAGCCGCAGAAAAGAAGGCGTTTGATGCAGCACTCGCGGAGAGACAACGGCTGAAGACCGAAGCAGGTGCTTTATCCTAAAGTCCATTCCGAAGCCGGTAGGTACGGTTTTGCGGCGTACTCGCCTGCCCCCCTGATAAGGGAGGATATGGGGGGTAAAGGGGGATTGCGATCTGCATGCTAACCGCACCGGAACTAAATAATATGACATATTTGACAATGGAGAAACCAGTGAAAAATTCAACGGGAAAAGCGGTATGTCCCTATTGTGGGGTCGGTTGCGTCATCCAAGCAACCGTCCAAGATAATAAAATTACGAGAATCTCAGCAGACGATGATGTCGCCCCTAATTATGGAATGCTCTGTCCGAAAGGCGCGCATCTGAAACAGGTCTTTCAAAACCATGACGGTAGACTCGCGTATCCCATGATTCGGGATCGCCGCGATGAACCTCCGCGCCAGGTTTCGTGGGACGAGGCTATCGCTTTCACAGCAAATCGGCTTCACGAAATCCGATTAGAGCACGGCAAGGATTCTATTGCGCTCTACGGCTCCGGACAGTTGGATACAGAGACTTCCTACGTGTTCAACAAATTGTTCAAAGGGTTTCTCCGCACGAATAACGTAGACACAAATAGTCGGCTCTGTATGTCGTCCGCGGTGGTCGGTTATATGCAGGCGTTCGGTTCAGATGGACCCCCTACCTGCTATGACGATATTCAGCATGCGGATGTCTTTCTGGTTATCGGTGCGAACATGGCGGTGAATCATCCCGTGCTCTTCCAGATGATTCGGAAACGGCGGGCAGTTGAACCCAATACACGGATTATCGCCGTAGATCCGCGCCGCACGAAGACAGCCGATTTCTCAGATATCCATGTACCGCTCGCACCCGGGAGCGACGTTGCTTTCCTTCAACTCATTGCCAAACGTCTCCTTGCCGTCGGACGAGTCGATAGCCGTTTCATCCGCAGAAGTACTGAAAACTTCAGTGCTTATGAGAACCATCTGAAGAGTTTAGACGAAGACACGCTTCTCACTGCCTGCGATATTCACCCCGCACGTATTGATGAGATCGTTGAATACCTCTCTAAACCGAGTCGGTTACTCAGTTTCTACTGCCAAGGCACCAATCAGAGCACAAGCGGCGTTGACAAAAATGTTGCCCTCATCAATCTGCATTTACAGTTGGGTGAAGTTGGCAAAAGGGGCGCGGGTCCGTTTTCGTTGACAGGACAACCGAATGCGATGGGTGGCAGAGAGGTCGGTTATCTGTCGCACCAACTCCCCGGCTATCGTGTCGTCACCAATGATATGCACCGTGCCTATCTGGAAGGCGCGTGGCGGGTACCGCCGGGTAGCATTGATCCGAATCCGGGTTTGACGGCAGTGCCAATGTTTGAGGCGGCGGCTGAGGGTAAGGTTCGCGCACTCTGGATCGCCTGCACGAATCCAGCCGTCAGCATGCCCGATACAAAGGTTTCGCAAGAAGGCTTGCGTCGGGCGGATTTGGTCGTTGTGCAGGATTGCTATTACCCGACGGAGACTGCCGAGTATGCGGACGTGCTGCTTCCCGCCGCGCAGTGGGGCGAAAAGCGAGGTACAATGACAAACAGCGAACGGCTCGTCGTCCGCAGCGATCAGTTCCTCACACCACCCGGTGAAGCGAAGCCGGATTGGTGGATATTCACGCAGGTCGCGAGAGCGATGGGATACAAGCGGAATTTCGATTTCTATACCGCTGAAGAGGTATGGGACGAATATCGGTTGTTGACTGCAGGTACACCGTGCGATCAGATGGGGATGACGAATGAACGACTCGCGAAGACAGCGCTGCGTTGGCCCTGGCCACAGCCCAGGCATCCGGGTACGGCGCGCCGATACGTCCGCACGAAGTTTTTCACCGATTCAGGCAAGGCGCAGTTCAAAACGCCGGTCTATCAGCCACCCGATGAGGAGGTAAATAAGGCGTTCCCGCTCGGTTTGACAACGGGACGGATTGAGAGCCAGTGGCATACCCGCACCCGTACGGGCAAAGTGCCGCAGCTGGTCCGTAAGGATCCTGAGCCATTCGTGGAAATCCATCCTGACGATGCTATAGAAAAC
>JAPPDN010001025.1 GCA_028824575.1 Candidatus Poribacteria bacterium
GAACCGTGAGCCGAGTAGTGAATTGTAACATGTTCTATGGAGGTAATTAAAATGCCTAAACAAAGAATCGTCAAATATCCACCTAAGCGAGGGCAACTCTCAAAATCAAAAGTCGAACGGGCAGTCAAGGAAGTTCTTGAGGCTAGGGGGGTCCGTACAGAACCTAAGCGTGATACTTATAAATATCATCTAAAGCGAGGGAATGAAATTATCCGCAGTGGGATTACCAATAACTTAGACCGTCGTGAAAAGGAGCACCAGCGCAAACTCGGAGATGATGTTCATATTCAGCAGGTTGGGAACCGTACGACGCGAGAAGGTGCTAGGGAGTGGGAAAAGAAGCAAAGACGCGGTACACTTTAGTGAGGAATTTAATCCATGAAATCAGAATATGACTTCTTAAAAGGAGAACGTGGTAAATTCTACGATCCAAAAGCCGCTTTTAATCTTCCTATCTATTTAACGCAAGTTGCCACCTATTATAGACATAGCACTCCGCTGGAGTGCTATCGCGTAAATACACCATTTTCTATAGACATATCACACCTACGGGGTGGGCAAAGAGACGAAAAACCTGTCTGAAGTGTGCAAAATCTGCTAGTAGCAACTTGGGTTATCTATTTAGAGGAAGACGTTGATGAATTCATGCGTAAACTCGCTCACGAGAAAGGCAAAGATGTCGAAGAATTGGTCAATGAATGGCTCCGCAGCAGTATGCAATTGATTCAAAGCGTTCAATGAATGCCCAACTGATTCCTTTACTTTGAGGCAAGCCTTGGGTTGTGGAAGCGTTTTTAGTAAATCCAATTTTTTGAAAGGAATGACTTGTTAAGAGATGACACTTAAGGAACACATTGACGATATAAGTAGGCGTTTAGAACAAAATATTTTCAAAAGTGAAGCAGCAGTTCGTCAAGGCATTGTAGATCCGCTCCTTAGAAGTTTAGGTTGGCCAACGGACGATACTCTGGTTGTCTTTCCTGAATATCCCGTTGGAAGCGGGCAAGTGGACTATGCACTTTGCCATCCTTCGTCAACACCTCGTGTTTTCATTGAGGCGAAGCAAGTTGGTAACATTAAAGGGGCAGAGGAACAATTATTCGGGTATGATTCTCGCATTAGAGTGCCAATCGCGGTCCTCACCGATGGTCGGGAATGGCAATTTTTCCGCCCAACGGGAGAAGGTACATGGGTTGTCCGAGATATTATTTGTGTTTATTTGCTAAACTTTACATTATCTACAAGGACATAAAGATGCTAAAAACAGAAACACTTGAACAACAGAAACCCTCAATTATCGACTGCGATGTGCATAACACTCTCGCTTCTGAGACGGTGCTATACCCCTATCTGTCCGAACGCTGGCGGAAACATCACGGCATGGTCGGCACAACCGACCGCGTCGGCGCATACATCCCGCGCGCACACCCCTTCGGTGCCAGATACGACGCATGGACACCCTCCGGACACCGTCCCGGCTCCGATCTCAATTTCCTACGTGAGCAATTACTGGACACATTCAACATTGAATACGGTATCCTCAACTGTTTGACCCCGGTCTGTGAGATGCCTAACCTCGCTTATGCCGCAGCATGGGCAAGTGCCGTGAACGACTGGCAAATCGAAGAATGGCTTGAAAAAGAACCGAGACTCCGTGCTTCTATGGTTGTCGCCTGCGATGACGCAGAATTCACCACCGCTGAGATTAACCGACTTGCTAAGCATCCAGGGTTTGTGCAAATATTGCTACTTGCGCGGACGATGGAACCCTTGGGACGGCGTAAGTACTGGAAGATGTACGAAGCAGCAGTCGAACACGACCTCCCAATCGGTATCCACTTCACCGGTGTCGGCGTAGGACCGATCACCGCTGTCGGTAGACCCTCACACTACATCGAAGACCACGCCGGAATGACGCAGGCGTTCCAGACGCAGGTCACCAGCCTCGTCTGCGAAGGGGTCTTTGAACAATTCCCAACCCTCAAAGTCGTTCTAATCGAGGGGGGATTCGCTTGGCTACCGCCGCTGATGTGGCGACTCGACCGCGCATGGAAAAAACTGCATGACGAAGTGCCAGAGCTGAAACGGTTGCCGTCCGAATACATCCGCGAACACTTCTGGGTTAC
>JAPPDN010000225.1 GCA_028824575.1 Candidatus Poribacteria bacterium
CATCCGGGTGCCATCCGTTTTTATCAAGAAATCGGCATTTGGAACGAATAAAATTTTTATCTCCACTTTTTAGAATTTCTCACGAAATTATGCACTCCTTTTGCCTCTAAATTGTGTCACTAACAACAGAGAAAATGAAAATGTGAAATTTTTTAGTGACTCGTTTGTAGTAATAATATGCGCAAAGGGCACCAGAAATTAGGTCGCTTTTTCTCGTCGGCTTCGGTCTGTAGAAGCCCTTCTCCTTTCAGCCCGAAGTCACATTCGCATGCTACAAACACGAAACTTTGGAGGTCAAAATGGATTTAAAACAGAGTAGCAATCACAATTCGTTCCAACAAGATAAGGCAAACCCTCTATATCCATCCGTTAACTTTTCCCCTGGGCAACACCTTCACGGCTTTGAAGTGAAAGCCGTCACGCCGATTAAGGAGTTGTATGCAGTCGCGATAGAACTCTTGCATCCACAGAGCGGCGCACGGCTGCTACATTTCTATACAAACGACACCAAAAACTGGTTCTCAATCAGTCCAATAACCCCAACACTTGACGATACAGGGTTACAGCATATCCTTGAGCATTCAGTGATGGCAGGATCTCGCAACTATCCGGTAAAAGAGGTATTCTTCGAGATCATGAAGATGAGCCTCGCAACCTTTGACAGCACGAATGCCATGAACTACATTGATCACGCCTTTTACTACGCTTCAAGCAATGTCAAAAAGGATCTGTTCAATCTCGCAGAAGTCTACTTTGATTCGGTTTTTCATCCACTACTGACAGAGGACACTTTCAAACGTGAAGGACACCATCTTGAACCCGCTGATCCAGATCAGCCCACAGGAAATTTAAAACTAAATGGAATTGTCTACAATGAAGTGAAAAACAGTTTATCCGCCCCAGAAGCGTGCTTGGGTTTTGCTGTGACCGGTGGGCTTCTACCCGACACCTGCTATGCCCGTAATGGTGCCGGGAACTCATTGGTTATGCCTGACTTAACCTACGAACAATTGAAAACCTATCACAAAACCTACTATCATCCGAGTAACTGCTACTTTTTCTTCTACGGCAATATACCGACCAGCGATTACCTCGTATTTCTCGCTGATAAACTGGCGGCAATACCAAAGCCTGATACAAACGGGTTCCTACATCCCCTTCGACCGGAAATCTCACACCAACCGAAGTGGAAATCTCCGCGAACTGTGGCGGATACCTATCCAATTGGGGTAGATGAACCGCTCACCGAAAAGACCTATCTAATGCTGAGTTGGATCATCGGAGGGACAACAGATCCCGAAGATGTCATCCTGTACAGTATCTTAAACCTAATTCTGTTTGGCAATGAAGGCGCACCACTCCGCAAGGCAATCGTTGATTCAAAACTCGGAACTGATGTAATCATTAATTTCCTAAGGGATTTTACAGGACCGAACAGAACTTTCTGCGTTGGTCTGGTTGGAAGTGAGGCTGATCGCGTTGAGGCTTTCACGGAATTGGTTATCAATACGCTCACACAAATTGCAAACACAGAAATTGACAAAGAGAAGATAGAAGCCGCATTTCAACAAATCACCTATGACTATCAGGAAGTCACCCCGAACTTCCCGTTTCAAATGATGAAGCGTGTCGTAAATACGTGGATATATGAAAAAGAACCGACCCTCTTTTTAATAATGGGAACGCGCCTATCTGCTATTCGTCAGCGGTGGGAACAAAATCCACAGATTTTTAACGAATTGATTCGCGAGCGACTTCTCGACAACCCACATCGGTTGACAACTATTCTTACGCCTGACCGAGATATGCAGGCAAGATTTGATGCCAACGAGAACGAACGGCTGAACGCAATCCGTGCAAAACTCACCGATGAACAGATGAAGCAGGTCGCTGCCGATGCTGCTGAACTTGAACGTCTTAGTGGACAACCGAATTCACCAGAGGATTTGGCAAAATTGCCCCAACTGCGCGTCTCAGACCTACCTGAGAAACCACTGTATATCCCTACAACCGTTGAAACAGTTGCCGGATGTCCTTTGCTTCGGAACGATGTCTTTTCCAACGGGGTGAACTATCTCGTCCTGAACTTCGACTCGCCAGGGTTACCGCAATACCCTTGGCAATA
>JAPPDN010000614.1 GCA_028824575.1 Candidatus Poribacteria bacterium
CAACTCTTTCAAGTTGTGCCCATAATTCAGGGGTTCGATCCAGGCTGACATGATGTATTTGAATATCTTGCCTTGTAGTAATATGCAGCCTGCCGGTAGAATACTCATCCGAAACGTCTGCAATCCGGTGCAGCTGCTCGCCGGTTACCTTTCCGTATGGCAGCTTGATTCGGATCATTTGAACTCCCTGCTGCCGCTGACCATAAACCCCTCGTGCCAATCGGAGGGATCGAAACTTTTCTTCATTAATGTTACCTTCATTGAACAACTGAATCTTCTCTTTTAGATCCAGGATGTCTTGTTCCACCAAAGGATTTTCTATTTCTGTTCTAAAACTCTGCATTTCAACCTTACGTTAATGTCTTTATATCAGCCGGTCAGATGTATCCCGCACTCTCTCGATTGAAGTGCTTTTACAGGGTCGAAATAGGCGGTGTTCTTCAGAAGTCCATTTGCTCGGACATGAGCATCCAGGTCTTCATCTTTCCAGTAATAAAAAGGGCTGATTTTCAAAATGCCTTCTTTACTGTAGCTCAGGATATCAAGCAAATCTCTGTATGCCGTTTGCCTCACTCGGATGTTGGTAAACCAGACTTCCGGCTTGTGCTCTGCCAGTGCTCTTCTGAAAGGCTCTAGCTTGACCAGTTCAGTGAATGACTCATGCTTGGGATCATCAACAGTGGGTAATCCAAGCGTTAAATCTATGAAGGCTTTGGTTCGCCGAGGCACATAGATATTGATATTCAGATTGTAATCACGGATCAATTTCTGTGCGTGTTCATACGTTTCATAATTATTGTAACCTGTATCGCACCAGATTACGTTAATATCAGGGTCCTTCTTGGAGAATGTAGATAACAACACTGCCGAATAAACCCCGAAACTCGTCGTCACAATCCTTTTCCGAGTCAAAGGCAGTGCCCATTCAATGATCTCCTCAGGAGTTTTGTGGCGAAGGAATCTGTTCTGTTCTTTTATGTCAAGTTTAAGCATCTGTTAATCTTTAAATCCTATAGGTTTAGTAGATTTTTGCAAACATAAAACAAGAAAACAAATTATGAGTGCTTTCTAATTGATGATATAGCTAAAGTTTAATTGAATTCACAAAAAAACGATACACACAAAAGTGATGAACGATCCTAAATGCCATACTGAAAGACTTTTTTAAGAGTAAAAGAGTGGCAGAGACAATTCCACCAATGTACACTGTACCAATAAAATTTTATTGCTTTCCTATTAGAGCAGCTACTCCCTCACAAACTTCAACAAACGCCCATCCGGCAAGTACACGAAGTACAGGCCGCTTTGCAGGGAGGTGATATCTACCCTTGTGTTCGTGGGGCCTTCCAGCAAGGACTTACCGCTTAAACTCAGAATCTTGAACGTACCTCCGAACGAAGATCGCAACTCCAAGTAGCTGTCCGAAGGATTGGGGAAGATAACGGCTTCGGCTGCACCGTCTGCTCCCAACGGAGCCTCCTCATCGTCATCATCATTCACCGCCACGCTTGCCTCACTCGGAGTACCTACCGTGTAGCCGCTGCCACTCGCTACTGTCACCGTCACGCTGCCGTTTTCCTCATCGGTGTCATCGTTCACGGTGGCAACGGTGTAGGTCGCACTGCCGGAGGTGGGGATGACCACCGTCTTCGTGCCCTCATCGGCGGAAGCTACAAAGTCGCTGCCCGATGCCTCTGCCACGGTAAGACTCACTGTGATGTTGGATGCAGGTGCCGGTGCGGCGGTCACGGTGAAGGCCGCCTCGGTGCCTTCGGTCACCGGTGAGGTTCCCGCTGCAATGGTCACCACAGGCTGCACGCTTGCGGCAGCCGACACGATAATATCAAAACTGTCAGAAACCGTGCCGCCGTTGCCGTCGGTGGCGGTGACTTTCACGGTGAGTGTGCCCGCATCGCCTGCCTGCGGGGTGCCGTAGAAGGTGCGGGTGCCTGCATTGAAGGTCAGCCAGCCGGGTAAAGCTGAGCCGTCGCCCCGTACTGCGGTGTAGGTCAGTGGGTCGCCGTCGGCATCGCTGAAGGTGCTTACAGGGAAGGTGTACCGAAAGGTGGTTCCCACGGTGGCTGTCTGATCGGGAATCATGGTCCTCACCGTTGGTGAGGCGTTG
>JAPPDN010000540.1 GCA_028824575.1 Candidatus Poribacteria bacterium
GGTGCTTGGAAAAAACGCAGACGGTTTCTTGGCACAGGAGACCAACAGTTTCCTATGCTACAAAAGAGCAGCATGCGTAAGTCCGCTCTAAAATGGAATTACACTTAACAACAAACATGCCACGCGAAGGATATGGAACGCGTGTTGACATGCCGCGAGTACCCCATGCTTTGTTAGAATAATAGAGGTGCCTATAGACCTCCTGAAAAAGTACCCTTCATTGATACACAATCAGGTGGTGTCTATCACAGAAACACTACTATTATATTCCAAAGTAGGGATGTACAAAGCGCGGGGCGCGTGCAGATAACCCCACGGTCTTTGTACAATAACACGTATAAAGGAAAAACAAAGGCTGCCTTTAAAAGGCAAAATTTGTAAGTTGTTTGGAGAATACGGGCGGGGCGCGACTGCGCGTGTTCGCGGGAAGTCTTAAAGGAAGAAAAACGGCTTCATAAAACGGGAGTGTGGTCGTAATAAGAAGCAGAGAGACGAATGTAAAAAGCTCAATTTCAACGCCAGCGTGCAGGCTGTTGTAAACACAGGCTATACAGGTATTTTCAGAATCGCAAGGTTCAGTCTGGTCGTGTGAATGTTCAGCGTGATCGTGTGTGAGTTCAATGACACCGAGCAGCGTGACATAGCAGCAGAGGCTTATCGCAACACAAATTTTCAAACCACGCCCAAATGTTAAAGTCGTGCCATTTCTCATAAACCAGAACCTATGGTTAGAAGATAAAAAAAATGAATGCCAATAAACTTGGCATAAATTATAGCACGCGATTCTGGCAATGTCAAATGAAACTTAAAAAGAAACCATAGCCATTTGTCCTAAGGCTCTGGCAGCCTATAAACACCGCGTCGAACCTTTACAATTTCACCGCGTTCCACGAGGCGCGTGAGTTCTGTATTGATGGCTCTTGGATGTCCTTGAATAGCCGCCGCGAGTTCCGGCGTTTTTTTCTCGCCATCGGCGAGAAGGACAAGAATTTGCTCGCGGAAAGTGACACGGACACTCCCACCCCTCATTTTTTGCAACACCCGGTTCGCTTGCCTTGGGAGGCATCCGAGAACCCGCTCTACCTCTTTTCTGCTGGATTCAGAGGTCAAGTTATCGCGTGCGATCTCAAATCGTTCGCGTGTCGCTATTACCTCCGCGAGGTTATCTAACCCACCGGCGACATCGAAATCTGCCCAGTCAAAAAGGAGTGTTTCAGTTCTATCGGTAATCTCAGGAATCCGCAAACTCGTAATCAACATAACCTTCTTGTTGGGGAAATGGTTCAGCTGCGCCAGCTCTATAATCTCTCTGAAGATACGGAAAACCGTTATTTCATAAACGCTTTGGACGCGCTCGTCTTTGTAACGGTGGGTCTCAGGTTCCATTTCATAAGAGAGGGGTTCCTCGTCGTTTCCGAACAAGATCCGCGTGCGCTCCAAAATGGTGTGGGGTCTTATGTCGGGCATGCCGACTATCCAGATGACCTGCGCTTCTTGGAAAGCGGTTTCTAACCCTTCTATTTCTCGAAAAATCGCTAAGAAACAGACGTTCTCATTTTTCGCGATATCCCCCAACTGTTCAAATGCCTGGCGATGGACGATAATCCCGTGTTTAATATCCGGGTCCCTTTCAATTTCAGCTTGGATCCGCCAAAAAAGGTGCTGCCCGGCTTTAGATAGCCCAAAAACATCCCAGGTGTTGTTAACATCTATAATTGTTTGTTTTGGATAGATACTGGTGCGGATCTGAAAAACACGGGTCCCGGGAGCCCAGGCTACGGGTTTGGTGGGCAGCATCTCGATTTTTGTACCCGAGAACGCCCGCTGCAGATGTTCACTCGGGAGCACCGAGGAGGAGACCAAAAGGTGTTTGATGTTCGGATGTAGGACCGGGGGCACCGAGAACTGTAGGCCTTCGTCTTCCCATTGCATCGGTGCATCAGCGTCCAACGTGTAATATGCAAAGAAACACTTGAGTTGATGCCAAAACGTCCAATTTGGGTCCCGACAAACCGTTGGGAACTCGAGAATGTTTTCCGGAGTCGCCGCATCCAAGAGCCCCAACCGGATGGCATCCGCTATCGGGATCAAGATTTTCATGTCTTCGTTAGGCACGAAAGTG
>JAPPDN010000915.1 GCA_028824575.1 Candidatus Poribacteria bacterium
ACTGACAGCGATGGCGTGCTTGACACCGAGGTATTCGGCGAAGGCGCGTTCAAATTCGCGGACCCTGTTTCCCGTGCTGATCCATTTCGAGGCGAGCACTTGGCTAACGGCTTCGATTTCGGTATCATCAATCCAAGGACGACTAAACGGTATAAACGGATTCTTTGCCATAGACGGATTCCTTGTGTTCTAAATTCTGTGTGATATATGATTCCTTATGGATTCGCTGTGACGTGTGTTTGCTTATAGTGCCTATACTGACGGTTCCATTTTTATCTGCAAAATGTTAATCATTGCTTCGAGAGCCAGTTTATAACTATGGGTTCCGAAACCACCAATGACACCGGCAGCGATTGCTGATACATACGAATGATGCCGAAATTCCTCGCGAGCGTAAATGTTAGAGAGATGGATCTCGATGACAGGTACTGCGACAGTAGAGAGCGCGTCTCGGATGGCGACACTCGTGTGTGTATAGGCTGCCGGATTAATCAAGATACCGTCTGCCCAGTCGATATGGTCCCCGATAATCGAGACGAGTTCGCCTTCGTGATTAGATTGAAACATTTTGAGAACGATCGGGTGCGACGAGGCTGCGGCGTGTTGGTCGAGCATCGTATTGATGTCTGACAGGGTTTCGTGTCCATAGATCTCCGGTTGACGTTTTCCCAAGAGATGTAGATTCGGTCCGTGTAGGATGAGAATGTTCATACGCATGGTTCCTTTTTCTCAGAAGTATTACTTCTACCGTAAGCAGTATACAATCACTCGGAAAAATTTGCAACGTATTTTGCGCTTTGGGACAGGACGATTTAGTTTTCGGTTCCAATCTTGATTTTGGTTGACTGATATGAACGTTTTTTTACAATATCGCGAGCGACAAGAAATCCGCAGAAATCCGCAGAAACACCCTATCAAAGACCCCAAGCAAAACACTCCAAGCAAAAACACTCGCTCCTACCGGGGAAATATACTCACATAGATAAAGTGAAATATTTAAAACTAAATGCCCCTGCGCTTTGGGGTGTAAATATTTTGTCGAAAGTTTGCGTTAGAAGGCAGGAAAGACGGAAGTTGGCAGTATCCACTATGCGAACCCTCTAAAACATAGCACACTGCCAGTGTAAGCAACCCCATATCCGTTGATGAGCCTCTTTGCTCCAGCGGAGCAATATGTCTCTAGAAAAAGACGGGGACCTTCTCTTGGGCTTCAGCGGAGTGCTATGTAAACAAACCTGTTCTATCCGAAAAAATAATCCTGTGCTAAAAACTTTACACATCCCTTCAATATTTGAAAATCGTTTAATCGTCAACCAAATCATCAACCCCACTAAACATTGACATGTTCTGGGTTTATACCATAATCATCAACCCCAATTGGTTAGAAATCATCAACCAATACATAGTGAGTTCCTCGTCCCTTTCCGACTTTTTTTAACACGCCTCTGTCTACCAAGGTCGTCAATTCTTTATGGGATGAGACATGTGAAAGATGAGCAAAGGTCTGTAATTCTCGATTGGTAATTTGTCCATGTTTCTCCACATAGGAAAGGATTTCCAACTGCCGCGGAGAAAGTTTCACTTGTCCAATTTTATCCCGTAAAGCTCTATCCCGGCTGTGAGCAAGCACGTGTTCTTTTATTCTTTGCATTTCTTTGGCAATACCGGCAGTGAAGTACTCTAACCATGTTGTGAGTTCATCGGTCTTTCGGACGCTCTGCAAGGCTTCATAATAGCCAGTAGGGTTCGTATCGTAATATTCCTCAAGGGAAAAGAGTTTCTTAATATCATAACCAGCATGATAAAGTATAAGGTTTGCAAGCGCGCGTGCGGTTCTACCATTGCCATCAAGAAATGGGTGGATAGCAACTAACTGATAGTGCGCAATGCCTGCCCTGAGTAACGGGGAAAGTTGGTTTGCCTCGTCTGAACGCATCCAGTCAACCAGTTCAAGCATTAAAATTGGCACTTCTAAAGCAGACGGAGGTGTATAAATAACTTCTTTGGTTTTGCTATTGATAACATAATTTTGAATTTTGCGGAATTCGCCTGGTTCATAACCGTCTTCAATTCCCGAAAGTGTTAGATAATGTATATGTCGAATCGTACGGAGATCTAA
>JAPPDN010000028.1 GCA_028824575.1 Candidatus Poribacteria bacterium
GTATGGCCCGAAGACCGCCTCAAGCGGTTGTTTGAATTCTGTTTCGATGGTGGTGCGAACCTCTGAGAAATCAAACGGTTGGGCGTGTCGCTGCAGTTTCTGAAACTCAGTAATCCATGTTAATGCTTCCTCTTGCCCAACGAGTTCAGAGAGGATGTCCACCCGTGTACTAAGGACCTGCCCTAATTTAACAAATGTGGGTCCTAACTCTTCAAACGCGAGCCTTAACCGTTCTGGAACGGATAGCAGTGTCGCCGAAGAGCTGTGATCTGCCCCTTTTTTTTCCCTTCCGAGGTGCCACCATTTCGGTTTCTTCTGAGAATGCGCGTCGTCCCTCACCTTTGGTAGCAGCACCTTTTTGAACCTAAAACGAGTCGTCCGACCTCGCTCAAAGATTTGAGCGATAATATGTCCAAAGCCGTGTCTTGCGAAGACACTAACAATCTCAGGTAAGCGTTTCGCGCTTTTAAGTTTACGGTTCAGGTTCAGAATGCGCATGAGGTTTCGTCTCTCTATAGATTTCCCGATTCCACTTTAAAATTTTACACGAAAAGTTGTGTGGAGTCAAGGAAAATCTCGCGAAGGTAAAAATTCCGATACAGGGTTGATAAATTGGTCTTAAGTATGCTATAATTTGAGTATAA
The DNA here is from genome assembly GCA_028824575.1 of Candidatus Poribacteria bacterium. GTDB lineage: Bacteria > Poribacteria > WGA-4E > WGA-4E > WGA-3G > WGA-3G. The sequence continues at coordinate 645 of JAPPDN010000028.1, forward strand.
AAAATAGAAGAAAGGTGGCAAGCGGTGGCGGAGACTTGCATAGGCTGCTCTTTTACTTTTCAGCAAAGAGTCGTCGCACACGCGCTATCATAGCCAAAACAGGGAATTAAATGCTTAACCATCGTCTCTATTATGGCGATAACCTTGCGATTCTTCAGGAGTATATTCCTGATGAAAAGGTCAACCTGATCTATATTGATCCGCCGTTTAATACAGGAAAACACCAGCAACGCACAGAGATTGAGGTCAAACGGGATATCCAAGGCGACCGCGTGGGGTTTCAAGGCAAGGCATACCGGACCCGCAAAGGCAAAACCACACGCTATACCGATAGATTTGAGAGTTCAGATGCTTACTTGCAGTTTTTACGTCCTCGTTTTGAAGAGGCGTATCGGGTACTGCATCCACACGGCAGTTTTTTTCTACATATTGATTATCGGGAGGTGCATTACTGTAAGGTAATGCTTGATGAAATCTTCGGACGCGCGTCGTTTATGAATGAGATTATCTGGGCTTACGATTACGGAGGGCGCGCAAAATCATGGTGGTCGCCTAAACACGACAATATCTTATGGTACGCTAAAAATCCGCAGCACTATACCTTCAATTTTGAAGAGATGGATAGGATTCCATATATGGCACCCGGTTTGGTCGGGAAAGAAAAGGCAGCACGCGGTAAAACACCAACCGATGTCTGGTGGCATACCATCGTCAGTACCAGTGGGAATGAAAAAACTGGGTATCCGACACAAAAACCACTCGGGGTTCTTAATCGCATCGTTAAGGTACATTCATCACCAGATGACACGCTTTTAGACTTTTTTGCGGGTAGTGGTACATTCGGCGAAGCCGCTGCGCTACACGATCGATCCTCAATTTTAATTCATAATAATATCCCCGCAATTAGGTGTATCATGAATAGGTTAGGGACTTACGGGATTGAACTCGTTAACGCTGATTACGAGGCACTCAGCACGCAATAGAATAGACGAATTTGTGGGTCGCCCATGCCGTGTCGGCGCGTTAAGAAACTGCTTTTGGCTATCTTTTTCAAAACAGATGTTTCTAATAATTGTAGATGCCAGCGTGTAGGTGTGGTGGGTAAGAGGGGTGCTTGATATTTATCGAAAAACGAATGTGATAGGTGTAGGGAGGCATGAATAGTGAAAGGACTTAAGGAAATTTCGGAACAGATTCGAGAGGGGATAACCCAATTTATAGAAGCAGCAGACGGTAGCGGGTCCCTTATTGATAAAGCTATCCTTGATATGAAAAAACGGCTCGCTGCGGCAAAAGATCTCATCGCTACGGCGATCGCAGAGGAGCAGCGGCTCAAACGCGCCTATCAAGATGCTATTGATACCGCTGAGGCATGGGGCAAACGAGCAGACGACGCTTTGCAGAGGGAAGACCATGGACGCGCAAGCGAAGCACAGCAACATAAACAAAAATATCAGTGCCTTGCAGACGACTATAAACGCCAGATTGATGCTCAAGAAGCGATTGTTGTCCGTCTCAAGACTGCCCTTCATGAATTTTATCATCAGTTCCAAGACGCAGTGAAACGTGCTGAAACCCTTTGCCAACGCCAGAAACAGGCAGATACGCGTGCGAAGCTCTATAAGTTACTGTTTGATGAAATTGGGAACGATGTGTCCAAAGTCTTCAAACAGGCGGAGCAGAAATTAAAAACGACAGAAGCCGAAGCAAAAGTGTGGGAGGACAAGAGTTGCCAGACGACTACCGAAACGGAAACGATGGGAGACAACTTCAATCTGGACCAAGCACTCGCAGCCCTCAAAGAGGATGTCTTGGGCAGTGATCGAAAATGATTAACCTCTTGGAGTTGACGAAATATTTCGGCAAGTTGTGTGCCGTTGATGCACTGACATTGCAGGTAGATGCCGGTGAGATTTTTGGGTTTCTCGGGCCCAATGGTGCAGGGAAAACAACGACAATCAATATGCTCACAGGTTTACTCTGTCCGACATCCGGTACCGCAACGCTTGGCGGGTACGACATTCAGGAGCAGAGTCTACAGGCAAAAGCGATTCTCGGACTGATGCCCGATACGCCGCAGCTTTATGAGGCACTAACGGGTAGGCAGTTTGTCCGTATGATTGCCGATTTGTATGAGGTGCCACCACGGCAAGCTGAAAATGAGATGGCAATCCTACTTGAGCAGCTTGAACTCGCCGATGCCGCTGATGATCAGATTAAAGGGTATTCCTACGGCATGCAGAAGAAGATTCTGCTGATCTCGCTCCTCGTGCATCATCCGAAAATCCTGTTCCTTGATGAACCCACCAGTGGTCTGGATCCCAGAAGCGCGCGCACCGTCAGGGAGATTTTGCGCGAACGCTGTGAACAGGGCTGTACCGTCTTTATGACAACGCATATCCTTGAAATTGCCGAACGGATCTGTGACCGGGTCGGCATTATCAGTAAAGGGCGGCTTATTGCTGTGGGGACGCTCTCGGAATTACAGCAGAAGAAGCGAGATCTCCGAGCGCAGTCCGCCGATGTCAATCAGCAGGCAGAAACATTAGAGGATATTTTTCTTGACCTAACGGCGGAATAGTTGTCAGTTATCAGAGGAATAGTTGTCGGTGAAAGAGGCATTTGATTAACCAAATAACTTCTTAACTGACGACCGATAATTGATGGCTGAAGACTAATAAAAAATGCTGAAAAATATTAAAATTTTACTAAAAGCGGATTGGCAGGGCTGGGGGAATAGTCTTAAACGCGGTGGAGAGACATGGCGGAAAGGCGTTTTAAAAGGCATCGGTTATTTTATCTTCATCGTCGCCTTGTCGGTGTTAGGTAACTCCCTTTTCAACCATTTGCGGTCCACTGAGGCAAAGCCTGCGCTTCTGTTGGGCGTTATTAACGGGTTCATGGCGTTCGGAATTATTGTTGTTGCAAAGGAGTTGATGGAGAGTTCCCTGAAAAGTCTGTATGAGGCACCGGACACGGCACTCTTACACGCTGTGCCGATGCATCCGGTGGCAATTTTCGGATATAAATTTGTTCACCTGACAATGACTCGCCTCCTGAGTATGCTCTGTTTTTTGGGACCGCCGTGGGTAGTGTTCGGTCTGGTATTTGGATTGCCGTGGCATTTTTATGTGGCACTATTTCCAATGTGCTTGTGTCTTCTCGTAATAATCGCGAGTTATGTTACCATCAGCGTCATGTTGATTGCCCGTTTCTTTTCATCAGGGTGGCTCCTTGCTACACTTAAGGTGCTCGGTACGGCAATCGGTGTGGGCGTGGGGTTTCTGTTATCGTTGACTCTGTTTACTACATCGGATTTGGTGCCGGTGAAACAACTTTTGCTGGATTGGGTATCCTCAGAGACAGCAGGTGCAGCCGCTAAATGGTATCCACACGAATGGATTGGGGAATTCCTGTTAACCTGGACAACTGAATCCACAATAGGGCTCCGCTTGAGGTGGGCATTGGGCGGTATCGGTGGATGTCTGGTTTCTGTAGGTGTGGCAACTCTCGTCGCGCAACTGATTTATCAGCGCGGTTGGGAAAATATTCGCCAATTGAAAGCCAAGCGCAAACCGATACGGAGCAATGGTGATTCTAAAGCATCACGCCTCAAAGGTATTGCCATAGCAATCGGGCGCGGCAAAATCAGAACTATGATGTTAAAAGATTTTCTGATTTTTGTCAGGCATAGCGGACGGCTAATTGCGACTGTCATGCTCACGCTTTTTTTGGCTGTTCATATCGGCATATTACTCGTACGTGGGGAGGGCACAGATGCAAACGCTGCTGAGATTCTCACCGTACAGGTCGTACTTTACAGCATTCTTATTACCTTTGGCATCAGTTGCAATGGGCTGCGGGATGAAGCGAAGACATGGTGGATGCTGAAATCAGCACCTGTCACACCGGATTTGGTGTTTACAAGCAAATTTCTAACCACACTTCTCTGTGCATTGGTGTATGCTGAATTCTGGTCTTTGGTTATTATTTATCTACTCCAAATGCCAAGAGACGTTTGGATGCCGATATTGCTAACACCTGTTATAACGCTCCCCGCAGGGTGTGCATTGAATACGGCGATTGGGACACTGCCGTGGATGGCGGAACTCACACATCAACCGAAACCGCTTCTGCGGGTTGTTACTTTCACCGTAGTGCTTATTGTTAATATTGGACTTGTAATCGCGCCGGTGATCGCGTGGTATACAAAGAGCATTGTACTGTTTGCTGGCTTAATAGTCAGCCTCGCGAGCATATTCGTGGTGTCTTATAAGTGGGGTATCGGGAACCTTCGCAAGTTGTTGGTCGCGCAGCAATGAGGCCCGTACTACTTGCTGGCAAGGTGTTTTTGCTTGGGTGTTTCCCATAGCAACCTCGCCTATTTGTAACGCATAGGAAAGAGAGAGAAAATGTTGATAGAATATGAGGGTATAACACCAAATGTGGATCCGTCAGCCTTCGTCGCTCCAGGGGCGATGCTTATTGGTGATGTAACAATTGGTGAAGAATCAAGCATCTGGTTTAACAGCGTACTCCGCGGAGATTTAGAACCGATCCACATCGGGTGTCGCACCAGTGTTCAAGACGGCGCGGTAATACACATGGATAAAGAGATTCCGTGCATTATCGGCGATGACGTTACGATTGGTCACGGTGCTATTCTCCACAGTTGTACTATTGGTAATGAGGCACTCATAGGCATGGGGGCGATTCTTTTGACGGGTTCGGTGATTGGCGAGCGTGCAATTGTCGCCGCTGGCACACTTGTCCGTGAGGGACAGGAAATTCCAGCCGGGACCGTCGCTATGGGCGTACCCGCGAAAGTTCGACGTGAGGCGACCGAGGCTGAACTTGAACGCGTCCGGCACGGTAAGGACGATTACGTTCTGCGTGGCAAATTAATGCAAAAATCTACTTTGACATCTCAATAGGTACATTTTATCAGTAATAGCGGGTTTTATTTTACGGTAACCAATAAAAAGGAAGATTATGGCAAAACGAACATGTTTAATGATTGGCGGCAGTGGTATGGCAGGTGGCTGGATCCACAACTTCACCAGTAATTTCAGCGATCGGATTGAAATCATTGGATTAGCAGACGTGAATATAGACGTTCTCGCAACACAAGGTGAGGCGTTAGGACTCAGCACCTCACAACTCTTCACAGACTTTAACGAGGCATGTGCAGAAGTCAAGGCAGATTTTTGCGGTGTGGCGACCCCACCCCAATTTCACAGTCCGGCAGCGATTGCCGCTATGGAAAACAGGATGCCCGTTATCTGCGAAAAACCGATCGCGGATACTTTAGATGCAGCAAAAGCGATGGTACGCACCGCGCAAAAAACGGGGTTACCGTGTGCTATTATCCAAAACTATCGCTATGCCGATAATAAGCAAGAACTGATTCGCATTCGTGATGAAGGCAGGTTGGGACGGCTCCAACATATTGTAGGCAGATACGCGTGCGATTATCGTCGCTATCTCTCGTGGGGAAAAGCATGGCGGCACGATATGGATTTCGGACTCCTTTTTGAAGGTTCTGTTCATCATCTTGATATGCTTCGATTTCTCTCTGGCGGCGATTGTGATACCTTGGTCGGATTTGGATGGAACCCCGAATGGTCAAGTTTTAAACATTATTCAAGTGGCTTCTATATGATGCGGATGGATAACGGGGTCCACACCTCTTATGAGGGAAATAGTTCCTCTGCAGGGATCATTAATTGTTGGAATTCCGAACACTACCGTGCCGAATTTGAAGAGGGTGCTGTCGAAATCGCAGGCGGGAATCAGATGACTATCCACCGTGTCGGCGGTGAAACGGAAGTCTATGAGGCACCAGCAATCCCTTATCACGCACATCAGCATCTGTTTGATGAGTTCCTGAACTGGCTTGACGATGGTGAACCGTCTGATACCCGGATTGAAGATAATATCAAAAGTTTCGTGCTTGTCATCGCCGCAATGGAGACGACCCTTGATGGACAGCCGAAGCAGATTGCCGATTATCTCAATGACTTAGATCTCTAAAGATTTACGAGTCCGCACTCGCGAAGGTTACTTGTTGAGTGGGTGTTAGTTATGCTCAATCCAAACAGCGAAATACCAACCGTCCTTGAAGACATTCCAGAATCGGAACAGCACGCCTTACTTGAGAAGGCAGCGACGTGGATTGTGCGTCGCGGTCTGACCGCGCCAGCAATTATCATTTTGGAGACCTGCAAACCGCTGAACTTTTTGGGCAGTCAATTCTTGATTGCATTTAGCCCTTTTGTTCAAGCGATTTTCAAAGGCGACGAATACCACAAATTCGCGCTCGTTTTGGAAAAAGATGCGAACGTTGAGTTGCTGATTGAGTTGATCGAGACACATTCATGAGTCGGGAGGGACAGCCTCTCGCGTTCGATGTCCAAAAGTGGTTTCCTCTTAGTCCAAAACCAAGCCCGTAATGTAATGGAGGGCGGCTCGATAGCGAAAACCGTTAGTTCACCAAACAACGAAACTTACCCGCAAGGAAACTTAAAAACATGGCAGTTGAATTGAAGATGCTTCAGATGGATCAGACCATGACCAAAGGGAAAATCGGAAAATGGCTTGTTAAGGAAGGCGATACCGTCACCGAGGGGCAACCCTTGCTTGAAATTGAGACCGATAAGGTCGTTCATGAACAGGAGTCGCCTACGGATGGCGTTATTGCCCAGATCCTTGCTGAAGAAGGCACCAATGTTCCCGTCAACGCGCTGCTCGCTGTTATCGGGGCACCCGGTGAGGAAGTCCCACGCGTTGAGGCAGATACCGCGGTGGCGCAGCAAGAACCGGAACCAGAAGAACCGGCACAACCTGTACAACCGAAGCCGACATCATCACCTACCCCTGTTGCACCGAAAGCCTCTCCAGCAGCGCGCCAACTCGCCGAGAAACTCGCTATCGACTTGACCGAAGTCACTGCTTCTGGACCTGGCGGACGTATCCTTGAGGGCGATGTTCAGCGGTATATCGACTTAAGGGGACCGATGCCAACTGAAGCCGCGCGCCTAAAGGCATCTCCGCTTGCACGGCGATTGGCGAAGGAGCATGGTGTTGATCTCGGTTCAATTGCCGGTTCCGGTCCCGATGGCAGAATCGTTCGGGACGATGTGTTACAAGCCGCCAGCACAGCACCGGAAATCTCTGCTGTAGAGGCTCCGGCACTTCAACAGGCAGCAGAAGTCATCGCTATGGACGGCATCCGTGGAATTATCGCTGAACGGATGACTTTAAGCCTTCAGACGAATGCCAGCGTCACGCTCCATACCGAAGTTGATGCGACAGCATTTGTTGAATTACGTGGGATGCTCAACGATAAACTACAGACAAGAGAGGTGAGTATTACCTACACCGATTTGCTTGTGAAGGTTGTGGCAAATGCTTTGCGGGAACATCCACGACTCAATGCAACACTCACGGATGAAGGGATACACCTATTACCAGAAATTAACATCGGGGTGGCAGTCGCATTGGAAGATGGGTTGGTGGTACCGGTCGTCAGGAATGCCGACAGAGAGCGGTTATCAGATATTTCAACGCAAGTCAAAGATTTCGCTGAACGGGCACGTAGTAGCCAGTTGACACCCGGAGAACTTCAAGGCGGGACTTTTACGATTACGAATCTTGGGAATTTTGGGATTGATGCGTTCACACCTATCATCAATCCGCCGGAGAGTGCTATTCTTGGGGTAGGACGGATTCTGAAGAAGCCGGTTGCTCACGAAGATGAGATTGTTGTTCGGAGTATGCTGACGCTGAGTCTGACGTTCGATCATCGGGTTGTAGACGGCGCGCCTGCAGCGCAATTCTTGCAAACGGTTTCCGGTTATATTCAAGACCCGTATTTGTTGTTGGTGTAGGATCTACCAGTATTCTGTCTGTAGAGATTCGACTTCATCAAAGTGTGCGTCTCGTGTGACGAGAATCAAATCATATTGCAAAGCAATTGCTGCAATCCAAATATCATTATTCGGGATGGGTCTACCTTTCCTTCGCAGCCGTTCTTTGATGATTCCGTACCATTGTGCAGTTTCCAAATCGCAAGAGAGAAAAGTATTTTGTGCTACTAATCTGTTAATTCTGCGAAGATTTTCCTCAACTTTATTTGATTTCTGGGCACCGAAGCAGAGCTCACCAATTATAGGAGGAGCCAAGGCTATGCCACCTGCGTTTCTTATTTTTTCTTGGACCCTTATTTCCTCGGAAAATAGGGCAACTACAATGTTCGTATCAAGCAGGTACCTACCACTCTGATTCATCAACTTGCTCACACCCTTCCTCAATTGCCTGCTTCATGATTTCAAGATCTTCCTTTGAAATCGTTCCAGCGAATTGAAGCAGATTTTTCCCTGAGGAAAGTCTTATTGGTTCGCCTAAAAAGGAGAGGACAGAATTCAAAATCTGTTTCTGTTGCATAGGCGTAAGTTTGTCTAATCGCTGAACAATCTCTTGAATAGTCGTTGGGTTTTCCATTGTGTAACCTCCTTGTGGTTCAAGTATGCGTATATTGTTGTCCTTACCATTCTGACTCATCGATCTGTCCACAATCTTCCTCAATCGCCCGCTTTATTTGTTCAATATCCTCGGGCGGGAACACTCCAGCAGCAAATTCAAGTAACTCTTTACCGGATATCCCGCTGGGGGATTCTCCAGACAACTCTAACGTAAAATCTAAAACCTGTCTCTGTTGTCCAAGTGTAAGTTTTTCTAACCGCTCTACAATTTCTTGGATAGTTTTTGGGTTTTCCATTGTAGTGCCTCCTTTTTAGTTGAGTTGTCACTATAAACAGTTTACCATCAGTTGTATCCCAAAATCAACTTTTTTCGGTATACCAGCCAGAACCATTCAGTTCTGTAGTACGCAGTTGTCGGTTAAGAGGTGCTCTGATTAATCAAATATTTCTTTAACTGAAAACTGGTAACTGACAACCATAGTGCTATATGTATCCAGCGAGTTGCAAATCTTCTTGTTCCGCCCACTTTCCTAATAGGTCTTTCTCTTTAGGTGTTGGTAAACGGTTCCGCCTGCCTCGAACCTGACGGATAGCTTTTTCGCGTGGTGCAACCTCAATCGTCAAAATTTTGCGCCGTCCATTTTCATCTTCAATTTCCATGCTCCAAATCGATGACCGTCCGGTATGACAGGATCTCGCATAAGTTGAGACGCAATGCCGCAGTATCCGACTTTCGTCGATAAGCTCGTCGCTGCTGAGCAGTTCTCGAATAGACCAGAATTTCATATTGCGTGCTTCCTCACTCCCTTCTAAAAGATGAAATTCACCGATCTCTGAACCGTGCCACTCAAGTTCTCTGTCTTTTGATTCTCTACCGAGTTCGCCGTGCCATTCCTCGACTTGGCGGAGCAGCGTTTCAGGCATTCTCCCGCGCATGCTGAAGTTAGGTTGCGCCGGTCCAATTTCTCTCGCAACCCCTCTCTCAATGAAAACGCGACGGTTCTCGTATTTTTGATGCCGGATATAATCGATAATCGGGTTCACATGACTGACATCCAGCATCGGATTCGCAATAAAGAAGCGGATCACGTTTATCCAGAAATCATCGTTGCTAAAAGTTTCGGTCAGTCGTGTTCCCCGAAGCGCGTCCGCCAAATACTTATCACCACCGAGGGCGTGTACTTGTCCCCACCGGAGTGCCTCCTCAATTGTATAATGCCTCGGGGTCGTAAGAAAGTGGTGCGCCATCTTTTTCGTGAGCGGTATAGGAATATCCAGTGCGGTTCGGATATTTCGACCGGTGCCGATGTGTTTGAACCAGTTTTGGTGCGTTACATTTCCATTGAACCAGACACTATCCATGAAAAGCGGGACTTCATAAGCAGCGAGTAGGTGGCGAGCAAGTTCGGAGAACTGGCGATCGCGGTTATGTTTTTTCACTTTCCATGTCTCAATGGATCGGATCCAACTTTCATGATGGTTTGCGAGTGCCGCAATGCCTTGAACATAGGAGGTCTCCTTTAACAAGTCTGAATTGTCTTCGAGATATAACAGGAGTTTCAAGAGGACTTTCGGCGCGATGCTGCTCTCAAAAGTTTCCGAAATGGTTCTGGTAACCGAATTCTGTAGTTTTTCGGAGCGTAGTTCTTGATTGTATATCTTCGGCAGGATATCTCTCAGGTTGCTGTCTTTCTTCTTTTTCGCCATCATTTTGGTGGCTTGTGTGCGGGTCATAACGTATAGCTCGTCTTGGCGTTGGCGCGGACTTTTATCCAAACCCTGACTAAAATTATGGGCACGGCACCATTCCTTATACGCCTCAACTGAGGGAATGCCGAGGTGCTGGAAATGCTCCTGCATTTTCAATGAGCATTCCTCTATTCGCATTTTTTTCTGCGATTTTTTTCTCTTTTGAGCCATCGGTTAAGTCCTATAGTTACACGATGCATTGAGTCTCTATCCTACCTGTTTTGAATACATCACGGCGGTTTTCTATCGTTGTTCAATTGTCCGTAATGTGTTTAACCTGATTGACGCGGTATATATTCCAATTTTTATGTCTATTGGGTGCGATTCGTATTTCGGGACTGTGAAGCAAACACGACCCTAAGATTTCGCGGGGATTTGTGGATTTTGATTTGGATTCCATTTTATCAAAAGATAGGCGGATTGTCAACTATGGTGGGACTTACAAACAGGGTCATTCAATTGTCCGTTTTTGGTGTTGTCCTTTTCGCATTCGCAGGTGATAATACTTAATTCATGTTATGTATTATGACAAAACGCTGAAATTTTCGCAGCATTTCGCACCGGATCCTGGAAAAAAAGACATAAAACCCAATAATTTCCTAAAATCGAATGGCCCTGGACTTACAAAAACAGACATTCAATTGGCACAAATCACTCTTGTGGGAGGGGTTTGTAACCCCGATTCTTGTGGATAGCAGTGCGGACCTATTCCCGATAATGCACTCAAAAAACGTTAATTGTAAAATCAACTATAGATTCAACAATAGACATGCTATAATTACTGGATATGTTAAAAAATCGTAATCTTTTATCCCTAAGTTAAAAGGAACAATCTATCTGAAAAGAGGGAGTCGCAATCAAGAGCGACTTACAGGAGGCACCATGTTTTTGGCAAAACGGTATCTGAATTACATGCTCACTATAAGCACAATAATCGTGCTTAATTTCACGGTGATATTGATAGGTGATGCAAAGATTGATGAAAATACGATTCAAGGTATGTGGACCTTTGAAGAGGGTAAAGGTGAAACCGTTACGGATCTTTCTGGAAACGGTAGCGATGGTATATTTGTTGGCGATATCAAATGGGTAAAAGGCAAATTCGGCGGTGGTATAGAGTTCAGCGGCGTTGACGCACAAAACCACGTCCGTATCGGAACGAAAGGGGATCCCGATAGTTTGGCAGCCTTGAATTTTAAGGACTCCGAGGGTTTCTCGATCCACGCCTGGGTCTTTGCAACGGCACCTCCCAACGGAAAATGCGTTATATGGAAGGGGCATGGATGTTCAAGTTGGTCACAATATCTACTTGGAACCGGTGCCCATGAAAATGTCGGTGGGCGAATTAACCAAGCTTCATTTCATTATCGTATCAAGAGCGCGCCTGAGAGATTTGAAGCACTCGGAGACCCACTTCCCGAAAATGAATGGGTTTACCTTGTTGGTGTATGGGATGGCACAAAAATCTATATCTACGTTAATGGTGAACTGCAAAACAGCGCAGACGCAGTAGGACAACCTTGGGATTCTTTTGAGGCGGTTTATATCGGCGCAGATGCGGGGTGTAATGCTGGTAAGGGGCGGTGTCATTGGAGCGGGATCATTGATGAAATTGTCATCTTTAATGTGCCACTCTCTGCGGATGAAGTTAAGACACTCGGCAATGGAATTGAAGGTGTTTTGGCAGTTGATGCTGCAGGAAAAACCACTACCACTTGGGGTAGACTTAAATCGGTGAAGTAGGACCCCCTTGATAGTGCCCTGCGATACTTTAGTAAATTGTGAATCCTTCATTTAGCCAACTGCGTCTTATTTTTTCCAAGAAAACCGAAACGATTGGCAACTAAGACAAAAACTGAGTATCCTATGTTTCTATTTGACATGGGTGCATTGTGGGTGGTATACTATAAGATAGAAAGTATTTCACGGTTATGTGGCTGAAGTTGTGGATTGGGAACGATTTTGTTTTGTATCTAAGGAGGAAGCCTGATGTTTTTATCTAAAAGTGTACGAATAGTGCTTGCGAGTTTTATGGCAGTCTTTTTGTTCATAGCACTGCCGGGCCTTGCTAAAATTAATCCGGATAATATCACCGGAATGTGGCTCTTTAACGAGGGGAAAGGTGGTACCGCCGCAGACGCATCAGGAAACGGGAACGATGGTGAAATCCATGGTGCGAAGTGGGTAGATGGAAAATTCGGTAAAGCCCTTGAATTTGATGGCGTTAGCAATTGGGTTGAAGTGCCGCACTCAGATACTGTCGGGTTTAAGGCGGGAGTATCTTTCACAATCACCTGCTATTTCAAAGGCAGCAAGGTCGGCGGTTCGCTCGTCGGCAAAAACTACGAGGATACATCACAGGCGACACCGTGGTATCTGCTTTGGGACAACGGAGCTAAAAACACCGTAAGTCTCTATTTGCGGGATGGTGCCGGGACCAGTTTTCCTGCCCATGGTACTACGCCTATTGCCGACGAAAAATGGCACTTTATCGCTGGCAGAGCGGATGCAGATGCTGGTAAAGCCTCAATATGGGTAGATGGCAAAATGGAAACCGAGGTTGATTTCAACACAAAAGACGGATACGGCACCAGTGAAGGCGTGTTTCATGTCGCGCGACACTATGACCGGTATACTGAAGGCATTATTGATGATGTTGCCCTCTTCAATGTCGCTCTGGAAGAAGAGGATATGGATGCTCTCATGAGCGACGGGGTTGAAACTGCTGCCGCAGTTGAACCTGTAAACAAACTGACAACGACGTGGGGCAGAATCAAGCAGCGGATAGGCAGATAGAGGAAAGACAATGAAACGGATACTAACACTTCTCGCGTTCGCGCTTCTGTTATTTGCAGGATTGAACTGCGGGACAGAGAATCCCATTGAGGAAACCGTGGATACCACCTCGGTTGAAACCACCGCAACAGGATCTTTTTATGGTGATGTTGAATTAATCGAAGGTGTAACTATCTACATGCGTTTGTTGAAAGCCGGGCAAATCCTCGCACAAGTTGAATTTGAAATGCACGGCGTGAAGGCAACAAGTACGGACGCGAACATCCACTCTTCTACACAACAGGGAATCGGGAAATATCACGTTAAGGAAGCTGAAGTGGGAGACTACACTGTCCAAATTTCAGCCAAAGGATACCAAACGACGGAGTTGAACGTTACCGTCATCCCAGACCAGAGTATTTCACTGGACAAAGTTGCACTTGCCGCATTAGAAACATCTGTTTCACATCTGCGCGGCGTTTTGACAAACGAAGCATCCGGTGAACCGCTTGCTGGGGTCAACCTCCAACTTACAGATGACGCTGGGAAAGTTTACGATACCTTAACAACGGCATCTGGGATTTTCACCTTTGAGAATCTGCCCGTGCAGCAACCCTTTACGTTGACAATTGCGCACGTAGGCTATGAAGATAAGGAAGTGGCAGTGCATCCGATACCAGCTGATGAAACACTGGAACTGACTGTTGAGCTCACTGCGCTCCAGGAACCCGAAAAGTTAGATCCAGGTCAAGGGTTGAGCATTGGAAGCCAGGCACCGGACTTTGAATTACCAGATGGCAACGGTAAATTACACGCGTTTGCTGATTACGCTGCTGATAAAAACGTCGTCCTTATTTTTTACCGGGGTGGCTGGTGACCGTTCTGCAGAGGGCAACTCGGTGAGTTGCAAGACAACTATGCGAAGATTCAAGCTGCAGGCGCGGAACTCATCGCTATCAGTTCCGATAATGAAGGCGATACCAAACAGACGGTTCAAAATCACGGGCTCAAATTTCCAGTGCTTTCCGATAGGGACAAAAAGGCGATCACTGCCTACAACGTCGTCGATCCTGGCAACAATCGGATCGCACGTCCTGCCGCCTATATCGTTCGGAAGGACGGAACAGTCGCTTGGAAATCCCTTAATGGTGTAGCGGTGCGTGTGCCAACAGCGGAAATTCTTACGGAATTGGGTAAACTTTGATGAAACCTAACGACAAGGTCATAGCAGGCATTATTGCTGACAGCCAAGAGATGGAGCACTATCAAAACACGCTTGATCGCCGGCAGTTTTTAACTCGACTTGCTGCCGGTGTCGGCGGTATCGGGGGCGCGCTTAGCACACTTCCAGCGTTCGCACAGCTGAGTAGTGGACAATTGCAACCCGACACTGCTACAGAGACAGTGCCTCTTACGCCTGTCGTTGAGGCTATTGGTAAAAAGGTTTGGGACAACGATCAGCTCGATGAAGATGCTGTGAGTGAACTGATGGATCAGGCGATGATGAAGCTGACTGGACGTTCCTCTGCTAAAGAGGCGTGGCGAGATATTGTGCTACCCGATGATATTGTCGGCATAAAAATCAACCCGCTTGCTGGACCAGAACTCAGCACACATTCCATCATCGTTGATAAAATCGTTGAGGGTTTATACGGTGCCGGTGTGCTTCGGAAACAGATTATTATCTGGGACCGGTTTGAAGACCATCTCTTGAACGCCGGTTATCCAATCAACAAGGATGAAACCGATGTGCGAACTGTTGCCTCCGACATGGAAGGCATCGGGTATGACGATGAAGTGTTTTATGAGAGCGAAAAGGATAGTATGACGCGTCGAGAGAATGAAAGCACCCGTTCTCGGTATTCCCGGATTGTTACCCAGCAGGTTGATGTACTCATCAATGTCCCCGTTTTGAAGCACCATGCGATGGCGGGTGTGAGCGGATGTTTAAAGAATCTCGCGTTCGGGAGCGTTGATAACACACGCCGATTCCATGGAAAACCGCGCTATTGCAACCCGGCTATTGCCGAAATTCTGGAGCATAAGGTCCTGAAGGAGAAACTTGTTCTTAATATCGTTGATGGGCTGGTTGCTTCGTTCGATAAGGGACCGACATATCACGCCGAAAGCGCGTGGAAATACGGTAGCCTGTTTATCAGTGCCGACCCTGTTATTCTTGACGTATTGGTGCTTCAGACAGTCAACCAGAAACGCGAGGAAATGGAGTTAGATTCTGTGTCTAAGCTCGCGAACCACATCAATACGGCGGGTAAGCTCGATTTAGGTACGAATACACTGGATCAAGCGGATCTTCGGAAAGTTGAGGTTTAATTATGATACACAAACGTGTTTTTCTTTTTATGCTGCTCGGTCTCTTCTGTATTGCTATCACGTTTTCAGGATGTACCGTGACTTTCACACAGAGTGACACGCTCCAACTCAGTCTATCAGAGCCGACAGATAAGGCAATGTCTCTTGTTGCTGAGTTTGAGGCAGGCGAGGCGGATAACATCGCTGGCGATGTCACACAGCAAGCCGGAAGTGTCTGCGCCGGTGGCGCGTGTATTATCTATTAGCCGGTTTCTGACCGTGCTTCCGTGCTCGCTTTGAAGACGGCATCAATTGCACCGAAGAGGACAGGCAAATTATCCATCGTCACACTTGTTCTGTTTCGGGTGAATGTATCGCCAACAAGCTGTCCAAATTGCCATAACGTTCCGTCGCTCACGATACCGTAGACGGGAAAGTCGGTATCCTCATTTATTCTTTGGGCAGCTACCAGTTCGGATAGACACTGTCCCCAGCCTTGTTCAAAATCGTTTTTCTTTGCTTCGACGAGGATTATCAGCGGCGTTCCGACAACGGGGAGTCCCAATTCGGACCTTGTGGAGATCAGATAATCAGGCGTTCCATTGAGGGTTTCATCGTAGGTGATGGTTTTCTTTATCCAGAGGGCGTAGTTGTCGGCATACGGTTTGTATATCTCCTTTAAAATAGGAAAGATAATTGCTTCGCAGCGGGCCGCCTCCGATGCAAAAACATCAATATTCTGTATGCAAAACTCAAATTCTTGCAGAAATTGTTCGGAAGGGGTGCCTGGGATTTCCTCAATGTGGACGAAGTCTTTTGTTGTATATGTGATTCTGAATCTTTCTAAGACTTCAGGAATTGTCTTAAAATCGCTAAATGCCATGAGTGCTACCTCCTTCTTAAATTATAACGTGCGCTGGCGAATATTTCAACCCAATCTCCGACTGTTCGCTTCCTCCACTATTTGTTATCTGGTGCCCGCTTGGCGATGATTTTAGCCCAATCCCAAAGAAGGATCGTGCCATCTGCAGCACCACTGGCAAGCGTTTTACCGCCATGAGAAAATTTCAGTGTCTGTATTCTCACGGTATGTCCAGTACGGATTGACGGCAATGCTTGATCCGTTTCCATATCCCATAATTGGATCTCTCTGGTCATTTTAAAATCACGGGTTGTAATCAGCCGGGTGAGAACTTCAATATCTCAACCCATATCTCCTGCTGGGTGGCAAGAGGGTGTTGCGTTCTTGCTCTGTTTTCAGATCCCATAAACGGATATGGTTGTTTACATATCCGACGGCAAGCGTGGAATTGTCTGGTGAGAACGCCAAATGATTGACGAAAGTAACTGGAGCAGGCTGCCATTCTGCTGGTCTGGAGGGTCCGAACGCTCGGTTGTTGGCGTGTCTTAATTCTGTAGAAAGTAGGATCGTTCCTGCGCCGGTGTTGACATCATATAGCCACACCCCGATTTCAGTCCCGACCGCCAAGCGAGGACCATCCGGTGAGAACCGCATTGTAACGATTCCACCTTTTCCAAGTCGCGCAATCGCCCCTTCAAGTAACCCGACTTTCGCATTGTCTTGCGCAAAACTATTTGAGAGTATCGCAGCAATCAAGAGAAAAGTGATGAGGAATAGGTGTTTGGTTTTCACGGTATTTGCTCCTTTCCGGAGGCCTCATTTCTGTGATCCGGACGAGTAAATCCCATCAATCGCTATCCGGCAGACTGTGGAACTGGAGGTTATCCTCCTCGTCAAGTGTACAGATCGCTGATCCAATACCTTGGACACGGATGCGGAGGGTACCCGCCTTGTCAATTTTGATAGTAACATCGCCTGAACCTATTGTGCCACCACCTGACGCGGAACCATTGGGATGTGTGAGCGTATATTGGTCACCAAATTTACTAACACGATAGTTGTGCTGCTTCAACCAGTTTATGACTGCTTCTGCCTCTTCTGCTTTTCCCGCATATTCTATCGGGATTTGGGGAGGCTCCAAGTTACTCTGAAGTTCTTTACCAATGCTTTCCTTTGCTATCTTAGTAGAGATTTTATCCCAATCCCAGAGGAGTACAGTGCCATCCCAACTACCGCTGGCAAGCATTTTCCCATCGTGTGAAAACACCAACATTTCTATGCTTTCCGTATGCCCAGAAAGGGTTCCGAGGTCATTGCCGGTATTCATGTCCCATAATTGGATGAGGGGTTGCCGACCTATTGATTGGGTGTCGAGAATGATTTTTCCATCCGGTGAGAAGGTCAACACACTGCTGAATCCTCGATGGTTAGAAATTCGACCGCGTTCTTTTATACCCGTTGTCGTTATATCTGACAAGACAATGCCGTTTGGATGTCCATAAGCAAGCGTTTTTCCATCGGGTGAGAATGCCAATGCACTGGCGTTCGTGATATTGGGTGGGGTGATATCGCGCTGCGTGGTAACATCCCACACCCGTGTTTGAACGTGAGTTCCATTCGTCGCAATCAGCGTTCCATTGGGTGAGAATACTAACTTTCTGCCGAAGGGCTCTGCTGCGTTAAAGGCTAACAGTTCAAGCCCAGTGTTTATGTGCCACGCACGGATCTTTTGACGAGGAATGCTGGCGACAAGTATGTTGTTGTCCGATGAGAATGTGAACGCATTCGCGTCACCTTCAATATCCCGCCAGGGTCCGGGAATCTGTTCACCAGTGGTGATGTCCCACAATTCAATGTTACCGCGACCGGGTCCTCTCATACGGTATCCTGAACGGAGCGAATCAAATACAATTGTGCCACTACCGCCTCGACTGGCAAAGTGCGTGGCCTCGTGTGAAAACGCGACGGGTCCAGTCAAATCCTTCGTTGCTTCGATGAAGGTCGTCAATTCCTGTGCTGCTTTTAGGTTCCACACTTCGACAACGCCTGTGAACGCTGCAGTTGCAAGAGTCATTCCATTTTCCGCAAAAGCGACGGCTTTCACCCATTCTGTGTGTCCTGTAGTAAAGGTAAGGTGTGCTTGCTCGGTGTCAAGATTCCAGAATCGGATTGTCCCGTCGTAGCTGCCGCTTGCCAATATTTTCCCATCGGGCGTGAAGGTTAGCGCGCTAATACCGTTTGTATGTCCTGTCAATGTCGCGCGTTCGCGTTGCGTATTTACATCCCAGAGTTTGATAACTTTGCCTGCGTCTCCTGTGGCGAGTATTTTTCCATTCGGTGAGAATGCCAAGGCAGTGACCGATGCCTCATGTCCTTTGAGCGCAGCAATTTTGGCGCGTTCCTCGGTATCCCACAACCGCACTGTTTTGTCTTCACTTCCACTTGCGAGTATTATTTTATCCGGTGAGAACGCCAATGCCAAAACATCTTGATCTTGCGGCTTATCACCTGAATCTTCAAACTGGTGTTCTATAGTTGGATTCCATAATTGGATTGTGCCGTGTCTATCACCAGTAGCAAAGGTGCTGCCATCTTTTGAAACCGCCACTGCATCGTGTGACAGCTCTGTAACTATATCCAACGCTTTTTCGCGGGTGACAACGTCCCAATAGGTAATGTTACTAAAATTGTCCAGACTGATGAGTATTGTGTTATCTTTGGCAAATGTCAGCGTTGATATTGAGTGTATTTCTTCAGGTAATGTCAATGTTGAGGGTTTACTATCGGTATCCAGATCCCATAATTGGATAATAGGATTATTAAATCCACCACTTGCGAGTATTTTTCCATCTGTTGAGAATGCGATTGCATTGACTTGGCCGGGATGTTCTGTAAACAGCGCAGTCTCTTTTCCATCGGGTACATCGTATAACCACACCGCGACATCGGTTCCCACAGCAAGACGAGTACCGTCAGGTGAAAACCGCATGATATTAATGCCACCTTTTCCAAGTCGTGCGATGGCACCGTCAGGTAATCCGGTTTTCGTATTGTCTTGTGCGCAAAGGGTTAGAATAAGGGCGGCATTTAGAAGGAAGGTTGTAAAGAAAAAGCGTTTCATTTTCTAATTTCCTTTCGAGCGGTAAGGAGGCGGTCGGTTTCTTCGTGCTAAATTTCCTTTCAGAAATGGTATAAGGTGATCCGAAATATTACACCGATTTACGATGATTTATGAACCGTTTCTATATTATAGTAAAGCCCATAATTATTTGGACGCGCGATTGATCGTAGGGGCTGGGTTACCCAGCCCTTACGATCAGGCAATGTGGGTTGCTATCGTGGTGTGTCAATTTATT
>JAPPDN010001004.1 GCA_028824575.1 Candidatus Poribacteria bacterium
CGGAATTACAATTACCGCTTGGATTAAACCCACTTTGAAAGCGGGACCCGGTACATGGCAACTTATCGCCGCAAAGGGACCGGATGTACAGGAATTTTTTGAGGTGCTGCTCCATCCGGACGGTTTTATATGGATGGGATGGAAGTTGACTGGTGGACGTAATGTGCCAGCACAAAGCCCTCGTAATGTCGTCAAAGACAAATGGCAGCACGTTGCTGTCTCATTTCAGAGTGGAAAGTGGTGGACCATCTATCTTGATGGTGAGGTACTGATAGATTATCCAAAGACTGGCGATAAACTGGTGCCGATTGATGCACCGCTTTTTCTCGGCACTGAGGAACCACCGGCTCTCAATCGCTACTACAACGGTATCATTGATGACTTCGCACTCTTTAACCGTGGACTCTCACAGGATGAGATTAAAGAAATTCAGGGCGGTATCCAAGAGATTTTGGCAGTTGACCCCGAGGCAAAATTGCCGACGACATGGGGACATCTCAAACAGAGATACGGGGGGCGTAGTCAGTCAAATTGACTTGTGAACTTAGGTCTTTTTTATATCCGTGCCAATTTGGCAGACATTCAGTAGAAATTTCGGCTGTTTCAAGCCATTAATATTGGCACGGATATTGCACACTATTTCGTAAATAAATGGATATTATCGGTCTGTTTTCTGGTGAGCAAGTGCTGTAGCAATTATTCAACTATATTATGGACTTTACAACTATGATTTCAAAACTATTCATACAGAGGAGAAATTAGAATGAGCAAGGTCATTGGAATTGATTTAGGCACAACAAATTCATGCGTGGCTGTTTTAGAGAGCGGCGATGCGAAAGTGATCGAGAACGCAGAGGGCAATCGAACGACGCCCTCGGTTGTTGGCTTTACCAAAGAAGGGGAGCGTCCCGTTGGACAGGTTGCTAAAAGACAAGCCATCACGAACCCACAAAATACAATCTTTTCGATTAAAAGGTTCATGGGACGCAAATTTAACGAGATCGGCGACGATGCTTCGCGTGTGCCTTATGCATTAAAAGCCGATAAAGATGGTGATGTCGCCGTAAATATTGAGGGTAAAGATTACTCATCCCCGGAAATCTCCGCGATGGTCTTGCGGAAAATGAAGGAGACCGCCGAGGCATACCTCGGAGAAGAAGTCACAAAAGCGGTTATCACCGTGCCCGCCTACTTTAACGACTCCCAACGTCAGGCGACGGCAGACGCAGGTAAAATCTCAGGGTTAGAAGTCGAGCGGATTATCAATGAACCTACCGCCGCATCCCTCGCCTACGGGTTACAGAACGAAGGCGACAAGAAAATTGCTGTCTATGACCTCGGCGGCGGCACGTTTGACATCTCTATTCTGGAAATCGGTGATGGGGTCTTTGAAGTCAAAAGCACAAACGGCGATACACACCTCGGTGGAGATGACTTTGACCAAGCGGTGATTGACTGGATGGCGCAAGAATTTCTCAGTAGCCAAGGGATTGATCTCCGCAACGACGAGATGGCTTTGCAACGCTTGAAAGAAGCAGCGGAAACCGCAAAATGTGAACTCTCCAGCACCTTACAGACGGACATCAACTTGCCGTTTATCACTGTGGATGCCAGCGGGCCGAAGCACCTTAACTTGACGCTCACCCGCGCAAAACTGGAGCAGATTACAGATGACCTCGTCCAGCGGTCGCTTGAGCCATGCCGGCAAGCACTCGCTGATGCTGAGATGCCACCCTCCGAAATTGACGAAGTGATCCTTGTCGGCGGGCAGACACGGATGCCTAAGGTGCAGGAAGCCGTGGAACAACTCTTCGGCAAAGAGCCCCACAAAGGTGTCAATCCGGATGAAGTCGTCGCCATCGGTGCTGCTATCCAGGGCGGTGTCCTCGCAGGTGATGAAGAAGTCAAGGACATCCTCTTGTTGGATGTCACACCACTCTCACTTGGGATTGAGACACTCGGTGGAATGTTCACACGGTTGATTGATAGGAACACAACGATTCCTACGAAGAAGTCGAATATCTTCACAACGCCTGAGAACAACCAGACCTCGGTTGATGTGCATGTCCTCCAAGGTGAACGGGAACAGGCGGTTTACAACAAAACCATC
>JAPPDN010000986.1 GCA_028824575.1 Candidatus Poribacteria bacterium
ATCACGAAACTTAAAATAGGGTTTATCGTCTTTATCAAAACCTAATTGAATTGAGGCAGGACTTAATACTCTTTCGGGCAATAGAATAAGACTTCCACCAGATACGGTAATTGATTTACATGTGATATGGTCAAATTTACCGAAAGCCTTATCCTCCGCATCAGCCTTTGGATTAAACTCTCCGATGAGATAGCCGACGACAACAAATACTGCACCTAATACGAAAAATGTAAGTCTCTCAATGTTCCGTTTCATTTTATTCCTTAACTCCTTTTTAGAAAGTTGAAAAATGTTATATGTATGCTGCTATAGTAGATGTATTATAACGAAATACTGAATAGAGTCAGATGATGAATTCGGTAAACTTTCAATCATATATAGGTAAGGTCGTTTTTTCTCTACTTTTTCCGGAGTTAAGGCACCTCAAGTTTTGCGAATACCTGTGTGATGATGCTTTCAGCGTCTCGTCCGTCTGCCTCTGCTTCGTAACTGATGATGACGCGGTGCCTTAGCACATCCATGCCGACGGCGTGAATATCTTCAGGCGTAACATAGCCGCGCTGCGAAAGGAATGCCCTTGCCCTTGCAGCGAAAGCGAGAAAGATGGTCGCGCGCGGTGATGCACCGTATTCAATGAGTGTACTGAGTTCGTCTAATTGGTACGTTTCCGGTGCGCGCGTCGCACAGATCAAATCGACAATATAATTCTCCAACTGTTCTGCCATATAGATGTTTCGGACGACCTCTCGGAACCGGATAATGTCTTCAGGAGAAATCACCGATTGAATCTCGGCGGTATCTTCGGTTGTCATCCGGCGAAGGATTTGTAATTCCTCTGAATGTGAGGGGTAATCAACTTTAATCTTTAGCATAAATCTGTCCACTTGTGCCTCTGGTAGTGGATAGGTGCCTTCATGCTCAATCGGATTTTGGGTTGCCAAAACGAGGAACGGGTCATCAAGTGGATACGTCGTACCACCAATCGTTACCTGCCGTTCTTGCATCGCTTCAAGGAGCGCGCTTTGCACTTTGGCGGGTGCGCGGTTGATCTCATCTGCGAGGATGACGTTGGCGAAAATGGGTCCCTTTTTCGTGTAAAAATCGCCTTTCTGCTGATCGTAGATGAGCGTGCCGACGAGGTCTGCTGGAAGTAGATCGGGAGTAAACTGAAGACGATTGAAGGAAGCATCAATGGTCTGAGCAAGTGCGCTGACAGCGGTCGTCTTCGCGAGTCCGGGTACCCCTTCAAGTAGAATGTGACCGTTACAGAGCAACCCAATAATCAATCCCTCTAATAACGCTGTTTGCCCAACGATAATTTTCCCTGTCTCTGTGAGTATCTGCTGAACTAACCCGCTATCGGCTTGGATGCGGGCGTTCATTGCTTCTAAGTCATAGTTTTGCATGTTTTAATGGCGGTCAGCAGTCGGAAACCTTCAGCCGTCAGCAAAGAGCAGTTGTGCCAGTGAATTATACGGTAAAAATCACAACTCTGATGGCGGACTGCTGACCGCTGATGGCTATTATCTAAAAAACGGTTGTGTTTCGCCTTCTTGGAAGGATTGCTCAAGCCACGGATCCTTAGTTTTCTGCCTAAATTCGATGACTTTTCGGCGCATCTCGTTGGCGATGTCTTGTAATTCTGGTACATCAATGAGGTTCTGCGACTCTGCTGGATCGTTCTGAATGTCAAACAACGCCTCCCGGCTCTGTTGTAGAAAATCGGTACGCTGGCGTTCTCCGAGTTGCTGGACATTGTCATCACGTACAGCTGTCCATGAAATTGATCGGAACAAGTCACTTGGGAGCGGTGTCTCCAGTTGGTACGCTAGATTACGGACGTATTTATACCGTCTGCCGCGTAGCACGCGATATGGATAGTAGTTCGTCACCTCGTGGAAACAGTGCGAGAAGTAGGTCTCTTCCCATTCACCATTGCCCGGTTGTGCGCTGTCATCTTCAAGAATAGAGAGAATTGATCTGCCCGGGAGTGCGTCTTCTCCATCGGGGTGCGTAACACCACACCAATCTAACATCGTCGGGCAGAAATCTATACCGCCTCCCCCGACGAGACCGACCTCTTCGCGGTCGGGCTGCACCATCAGCAC
>JAPPDN010000244.1 GCA_028824575.1 Candidatus Poribacteria bacterium
CTATAAGCACACTACCCACATCTCACTGAACTCCTCAATGAGTGGTTCAACAAAGACGACTTACGAGATCGTTATTATAAATTATACCGGCAACGAAGTATGGGTTTACCGCATATAGACTGGTCAGCAATCGAACCACCCGATCCGAATGCATCAGCACCCGATAGCGCAAAATTGCGCACCGCGACAGTTGGTGTTGACGATGCACTGCCCGTTTTCCATGAAGATCAAGAACCACACGTCGAAAAAAACATTAGTGTATCCGAATTTGCACTCTCCCTGTCGGATATTGTACCAAACCCATGGCAAACGGCTCGGATTACAGAGGAATTAATCGAAAGTCTCAAAACGAGCGGAGAAAACGATGAGAAAATCTACGATAGACGTTCTTATCTCATACCGATGTTGCAAGAACACGTAGCAAACGAAGTAGAAGATCAAGCTGAACAGATCTTTCGTAAAAAACTGGATAGCGGAGAAATTCAATTTGACTTGGATGTAGGTGAACCCAACTATAAATTGCGACAAAGTTATAAAATTGAGGTTCACGCCAATCAGAATTTATTTACAAAATACGGTAAACCTGTCCAACTCAGTCTGTTTGAACCGATGTATGAATATCCTTCCGATAATGAATTGGAAAAGAATTTTGCCCATTTTCTGGATGGTGAGAAGGCACTGCAATGGTGGCATCGGGTTGTGGCGAGTCAACAGGACGAGTATTACGTGCAGGGCTGGAACAAGCAACGCATCTATCCAGACTTTGTTGCGATGGCAAAAGAAGTGGAAGGCATGACGCGCGTCCTAATTTTTGAGACAAAAGGGCAACACCTGGAAGGCAACCGTGACACCAAGTACAAACAAAAAGTCTTGAAAACCCTTGAAAAAGCATTCAACGCCACCAGCGATACGAAAATGCGTGAAGTTCCAACACAGACAGGCATCTTTCGATTGGTTTTCAACGAGCAAGAGTTCTCAGAGATTTCCGCCCAGTTGAATGAGGGTAGATATTCGACAGAAAGTTAGCACAGCGAGACTGGCGGTTTTACCACTATAATTTAATTTGTCTTATCTTACCAAATGTGCTATCATTTTCCTGATTCATTACGGAGACATCTGGTCGGAACAATTTTTCCGGTGTTTCTTGTATGTCCTTAGAGGTTTTATTGCTAAACAGAAGGAAATAGGTCATGAACAACTACTTTATTGAATCCTTGAAAATAAAAAATCTGTGGGGTTATCGAGATATCGCTCGAACTTTTCATAAGGACGTGAATATACTGATAGGTCCGAACGGCTCTGGCAAAACCACTATTTTGAACCTTCTCCATTCTATCTTATCAGGTGATTTACGAAGTATCTCAAACGTTAATTTTGAGCAGGTAAAGATCAGATTGAGGAGTTTTAAGGGTAGGTCTATCCGCACCATTAGGGTTGATATTGCAGATGGATTTTTGAAACTTAAGGTGGGGCAGAAAGAACATAAGATCCATACGGATATTCTTTCTGACCGTAGGAGCATCCAACGCCCCCTCTTCTACCTCCATGAAAGAAGTAACGTTGTTAGAAACATGCTATCAGAGGAAATTGATGGAGAATTAACTGCCTTAGTTCCTTTGGTTTGGCTCCCTGTCAGTCGGCGTTTACCTGTAACAGAATACGAGGAAGAACGTCATACGAGGACAGAACCTTTGGAATCAGTAGATTTACGGCTCGAGAAATTATTAGATGCCCTCTCTCGCTACCACTCTGGCTTAAATGCCTTGCTTTCTAAACGTTACAAGGATTTTGAGCGTGAAGTTTTATCGGTGATACTTTATAGTAAAGACCGAGATAAACTCAATTCGATTTCTTTTTCATCGCCAGCAAAAGCTAAAATCGAAAAGAAGCAATTACTTGGAGCTTTCGAGGCTGCTGGACTTTTAGACGAACAGATGCAGAACAGAATTGACGAACATTTCGCTGCAGTGGAAGAAGTCGTCAAACGGAGTCCCAAAGGCAAAAATGTCTATTTGGAGTCGGAGGATATCTTTGTCCTCCCGCTGATAGGGCGAACGCAAGATATGGTCAAATACGCCGGAGAACTTGAAGAGGATAGAGAACACATTTTTGCTCTCCTACGACATTACGAAGAAGCCGTTAATTCATTCTTAGATGACAAATCCGTTGAGGTTGATGATAGTGGTGATTTAAAAATTAAGTCATCTGCCGGATCAAACTTGGATTGGCACTTCCTTTCTTCGGGTGAAAAGCAGATTTTGATTTTACTAACCGAAGCCCTTCTGCGAGTTAATAAACCGGTAGTTTACATCGCAGATGAACCAGAATTATCGCTTCATATCAAGTGGCAGGTAAGGCTTTTGGAATCTTTGATGTCGCTTGATAAATCCTTGAAGCCCGCTGGTGAAAAGATGCAGATAATCGTCGCTACGCATTCCCCCGATATTGTTGGAAATTTCCAAGATAAAGTAATAGACTTAGGGAGAGCAAGTTAATGTCGTTTTCCCGAACTCCCTTGGGGGCAGCTGCAGAGTATCTTTTTTATCAGGAAATCCTCGTTTACGTTGAAGGGCATACCGACATCCCTTTCTATGAGAAGGTTCTTCAAGGCTACGATTGCTACATAAAACCTCAAGGTGGAAGAGAGGAATGCAAAAAATTAGTACCGTTACTCTCAAAAGACAACTTGCCTTTTGTTATTATTTTGGACGGGGACTATGAGATTTTAGCACGCACTCAAGGTGAACACAGCAGGGTTATTTTGCTTGACCGATATTCATTTGAAAACTATCTTTTTGAAGAACAACCAATAGAACAATTCTGCCGCCATCGTCACCCAAGGGTTAATTTAGAAAGACTATTAAGTCGCTTTAGGAAGGTTGTTGAAAATATTGAAGTCCAATTTAAGGAATTAATCGTATTGGATGTGGCCCATCGGTCCTCGCATACCGGTTATAAAGTGCTTCCAGATAGACCACAGCGATTTTTGGGGCGGGGACCGGTAGATTTTAAAGATAGCGAGATTCAAGAATGGTGTGAGAGAGCAGCTCAGGGCATTGACGAACAAAATGCTGAGGATGCCAGAATATTGGTTGACGAATTCTTAAAAAGGCATCGTCTCATTGACTTACTTCCCGGGCATTTTGCGTTTGCTATCATAAGGCGTTTAATAATCAAGACAGTAAACAGAAGCATCGCAGATGATGATATCACAATACCTCTTTCAACAAGCGTATGGGATCTTGTGAAAACCCGCGACCATAATAGTCTAAAAAGGCGATTGCATGAGGCAGTTCGGGAAGCAGAAAAAATTCGTCAAGCTAATAGTAGTCCCGCACAATCAAATACCAATTCGTAGTAGTGCGATTTTGCGGCGTACTCGCCCAAATGGGAAGTGCATGATCGCATGTCAAGACAACCACCTCCAACAACTCCAACCACCTATTATTTGGATCAATACAGCGCAAGCGAAAAAATAAATTTGCTTTTATAAACTAATCATGTTATCATATATAATGTATACTAAAATTAAGACAACATCCGTATAATCTCGTAAATCTCAGACAAACAAAATGTTACACTTTCTACCAAATTATTTTTTTTTTTTTTTTGCAGCAGAACGCCAGCCCCGAAAACGACTCACAAACCAGGCACCACGTGGGTTCACATGGAAAAACAAAAAACATGCAATGTTACACCAGTGTAACATTTTAAGGCACCCACACCGGCAAAACACCTCACAATTTTATGAAAGCGCATCGGGAGAAACCGTCGCGAAAAAACACGGAAATCACGTCACATTCCCACGTCACACATAGCATCTGCACGTCACTGCGACGTTTAAAACGTCACATGCACAAACACAGAATTCACGTCGGAAACGGAACTAAAAAACCAAATTCCGCTGATTTCAAACCATAATTTCCTTGATTTATTGGCAATATATTTGGTATAATTAAGGACAAAGTAGACTGAAATTTTCAGTGGGCGGTCGCAGTCCATAACCCCAAAAATACACACGTTTAACCAGAAACAGACAGGACGATCACAGCATGGCGGTACAAGAAGGAACTTCAGAGAGATTCTGGTGTGTTAAACAGATAAATATCTTCCACGACCTCTCCGAGTCAGACGCAAACGCGCTCGAACGGATAACGACCTTCAAACAACTAAAATACGAAGATACCATTACGACTGAAGGTGTTTATCTGCTGAAGGAGGGACGCGTCAAAATCTATGAAACACCGTCTGAAGGCGAACCTGTCACCTTAGAGGTACTGGAACCGGGTGAAATCCTTGGCGCAATCGCATGGAATGATAACGAAGCAAGTCGGAACCTCACCGCTGAAACGCTTACGGAAGCCGTTATCGGTATTGTTAACGCGAAAAACTTTCAATTCTTTCTGAAGCGAAAAACGCATTTAGCGATGCCGTTTAAACGTCCACTGTTTCAGCGCATCCAATCGGCTATAGCGGCTATAGGATGCCGTTTGCGGGTTTTTGGTATTGCGAAGTCCAAGTGGACACCTACTAAAAGCACAGATGCTGTTAACCTATTATCCAGAGGTCGGAAATCACAGCAGGGAACGACTAACCCGTTTCTGAACATTGCGTTTCGGAGTCCGGCATCACGGCTCGCGCTGCTATTACAAAACTACGCCGACGCGCCGAAGCAAAATCGTACAACGATCAGGCACGGTTCACAATGCACCTTACGCAAACTTTCGACAAAAAAAATATCACAATTAATCGGTTGCTCTGTCGAAAGGACAGAGGCACTCCTAAATCAGTTCAAAGATCACAAAGTCCTTGAGAAACGGTATCGACGCATTCAGATATTAGATCTGTGGCAACTCAAAAAAATTGCCAACGCAAGAATGGAGTCGCTACCGTCCCAAACCGTCAAAAACCAAGAGAACACCGAAACTTATGAGCAAAATGAACCCTTACTTGCAGTTCGACCAACAGATGGTCGGTGATATCTATACTTCACAAGAGGTGATGGACAACCTGACCGTCCTATGCGATGAATACGGTGCCAGATTCGCCGGAACCCCTGAAGAGTATGCAGCCGCGAACTTCATTGCAGACTGCTTCAAACGATATGGACTCCAGAACGTCAGGCTCGAAGATTACCCTTATGCCGGTTGGACGCGTGGCGTGGCGACGCTTGAGGTGCTGGAACCCATCCGCCGAACACTGCACTGCATCTCGCTCCCTTACTGCCCCGCTGACGACATCACAACCGAATTGATCTCTGCTGGACACGGAAGCCCTCCAGAATATGAGGCACTCGGTAATACCGCTACGAATAACCTTGTCATGGCAAAGAGCTCCTCACCGCCCGACCTCGGAAGATGGGTACATCGCAAGGAAAAGTTTGAACGCGCGGTCCTCGCTGGCGCGAGTGGGTTCATTTTCGTCAGTGAACATCCGGGGGTCGGACCCGAAACAGGGAGTCTCCAAAACAACAGACCTGCCCCCATTCCGGGTATCTCCGTTTGCAAAGAGGACGGCGAATTCTTGACACGGCTCTTGGAACGGAAACAAGGGAAAGTAACACTGAAGCTCCAGACCACGGATGTCAACGAACCCCGCACGTCATGGAACGTCGTCGCAGATTTGCCCGGTTCTGAAAACGGGAACGAGATGATAATCGTCGGTTGCCATTACGATGGACACGATATTTCACAAGGCGCGCACGACCCTGCTTCAGGCATGGTATCCGTAATAGAAGCCGCCCGTGTCTTATCTGCTTATGCCGGTGATTCGCTCAAACGCACCGTCCGGTTCATCGCCTTCGGCACAGAAGAAATCGGACTCACAGGCGCGTTTCGCTATGTTGACGCGCACGACTCGGAGTTGGATAACATCCGGTTCATGCTGAATATGGATGCCGCCGGTGGCACAAGTCGCAAAGGTATTGTCCTGCACTGCTGGGACGCGCTGGGACCGTTCTTTAACACCGCACGTGAGCAGATGCACGCCGAAATGCCCGTCGGACAGAAAGTGCATTCTTACTCCGACCACTTTCCATTTTTCCTGAAAGGTGTCCCTTCAAGCCATGTAGGCGACCCAGAGGCACTACCCGCTGGCAGGGGTTTCGGTCATACGGCTTATGATACACTGGAAAAGATAAAACTGGAAAACCTACGTGCCGCCAGCGCAGTCGGAGCAAGGATAGCACTACGATGCGCGAATGCCGACGACTTTCCAGCGAAACGGCGGACACCCGAAGCCGTTCAAGAAATCGTTGACACCGATCCAGGGTTAGAGGGGTATCGTATTTCTCTTAAGTTGACACGTTAAGAAGTTCTGTTAGGACTTACGCATTTCCTCTTAAAGTCCCCTGATAAGGGGCGGGGAATGCCCATAAGGCATTCATACCCGGGGAAGCCCACACGGGCTTCATACCGTTGATTCTGATTCTTTAGGGGGTTAAAAATACCGAAATTACTGTTTTTCGCGCGAGTCTTACTTTGTAACAGTATAAATTAGAAATTATGATATATCCATGGCAACACTATAGTCGTATCGCTGGGCTGCTCCTGTGCCTGGTCCTTATACCTGTAGGTACGTTTAAGAGTGTCTACAGTGCGGAACTCAGCAAAGCATCTACACAAAACGCTGTAACTGCATCGCGGCGGACCGCAATCGTTACGGCAGTCGAGAAAGCCAGTCCTGCAGTCGTCAACATCAGCGCAGTCCGGAACGTTGAGACACAGCCCGCCTTTGAAGACTGGTTCTGGGGTGAAATCCCGTATTCTCGCAGGCGGTCGTTTCAAACAGTCGGTTCAGGGGTCATTGTTGACAAAAAGGGACATATCCTGACGAACCATCACGTCATTGAAGGTGCTGATGATATCACTGTTATTGCATCCGATGGACGGGAATTTACAGCACAAGTCGTCGGACACGACTATTTTTCAGACCTCGCGCTTTTGGCGGTGGACACAAATTCAAACTTACCGGAGATTCAGTGGGGAGATTCGGAATCCCTTTTGGTAGGGGAATGGGTTGTCGCGATTGGAAATCCATTCGGTTTATCAATAGGTAACGCGCAACCGACCGTGACAGCGGGCATCGTGAGCGCAACGCAACGTTCCCTGATCGTCAACAATCTCTATCATGAAGACCTGATTCAGACAGATGCCTCCATCAATCAAGGTAACAGTGGTGGTGCCTTGGTAAACATATACGGTGAACTCATCGGCATAAACACCTTTATCCGCTCAACGAGTGGCGGTTCACAAGGTGTCGGTTTCGCCATCCCTGTCAACAAGGCGAGAAAAGTCCTTCAACAGATGACCGAATACGGCAGCGTTATCCCGCCTTATCTTGCTGTGGAGGTGCAAACGATAACCGAAGAGTTGGCAGAAAAGTTGTCAATACCGCTGAATACTGGGATTTTGGTGTCAGAAATAGAGAAACAAAGCCCCATCGGCAAGGCGGGCATCAAACGCGGCGATGTCATTCTCCGCATTTCGGAGCATCAGATAAGGGGTGAAGAGGACTTTCAGGCACTTACACGCCTGCTCCCACTCAATCAACCTATAAAATGCGAATTCAGTCGTCGCGGCAAAAAACGACAGACGGAATTCACGCTAAAAACACGACAATGGAACTATACGCCCCCCGGATGGGGGATAACATTTGCCCAACCTGACAAGACTATGGCGCGCAAATATCAGATGCCAGGGATCCTTATTACGCACGTTGATAAAGGGAGTGGATTGACGAACGCGCTTAAGCGCGGGGACCTCATCTATCAAATCGACGATACTAAAATTCATTCGCTTGAGGTTTTTAAAATCGTCGATGAAAATATCCGTTCACAATACAGGACACTCCTCTATTTCGAGCGAGACGGTGTCCATGAAGCCATTCCTGTTACTTTTAATAGAAACAATCAGAGGAGATAAGTGTTCTTGTAGTCATCAGTTAACAGTTATCAGTTTTCAGTTAAGAGGTTTGATGTAGCAATTTACTTGTTCGTGGAGTCCTTTAAGTTAGGTAAGTTAGGATGACTGTTACAAAATAGTTATCAAAAGAAATGATTATCAGTCATCAATTATTGGTTGAAGAGGTGTTTTGTTTAACCAAGGTCCGTAGCCTGTAATGTAATGGAAGGGTTTTTGCTTGGGTATTTCTTCAGATCTACGGAAAAAGGTGCTTAAACATCTAATCCACTTCACCGAACCGCAAGGAAAATTAAAAACATGAAATTGCAACTCCCCACACTCATCGCTGTCTGCATTGCTATTCTCCTCGTTGGCAGCATCTACTTTTTCGTCGGAGACAAGTCTGAGTTGGGCATCGCTGTCAATCTCGAAAGTGAAGAGTTCAAACAACTTCGCACGCATGCTACAGATGCCTTTAATTCTGGACGATACCAACAAGCCATTGAACTTTACAGCGAGGCAATAAAGATGCGTCCCGAAAACGCCGAAATCTTTAACGACCTTGGTGCTGTGTATTATAAACAGGGGATTAGATTTGCTGGACCGAATTGGCCCTCATGGGAAAAGGAATTGATAGACGAAACCCCTGACGAAGCAGTGGCAGAACTCAAAGTCGCTATTGATAAAACAATATCTGGCGCAATCATGTTCAAAACCCGCGATGAAGCCGTTGCTGACGCTATCGAAGATGAGGCGAAACAGCTCGGCGGCGAGGTGTACAGACAACGCTGGGAAAATGAGATCACGCTTAATATTCTCATCGGAGAAACAAAAACCTATCTGTTGCGAGCCAGGGATCACTATATCTATGCCTTAGATTTGAAACCGACACATAGTGTTGCCTATCGCAACCTCGGTTCGTTCTTTATGAAGGTCGGTAAAACCGATAGTGCACTCGATTACTATCAAGACGCATATGAATTGGATCCACGCGATACCGAGTTAGAAGAATATCTGAACCAATTTAGGAAATAACATCCGTTTTCGATGAGATGGGTGCTTTTTTTTAGTGGAAAATAGAAGTTGTTTCTCCGAATCACAATTCGGAAAAGGAAACAGCGTATGCAGCACAAACTCTGCGCAAATTGTGGGTTTTTGAACCCATCATTCAAATTTTGCGGTGAATGCGGTATGCCGCTCGATGGCACGCCGCGTTCCGCTGAACTCCCAGCAGCAGATACGGTTTCTATTGAACAGAGATTGCCACACGGGGCAGAACGCCGCCAGTTAACCGTCCTTTTCTGCGATATTGTTGACTCCACCGCATTCACCGAAAAACTTGATCCCGAAGAACTCCGAAACCTCTTAGAGGTATACCGGACATGTATTATGGAAGTGGTTTTAGCGCAAAACGGACACATCGCTCGCTACTTCGGGGACGGTGTTCTCGTCTATTTCGGCTATCCAATCGCACACGAAGACGCTGCACATCGCGCTGTCCGAGCTGCGTTAGGTATCGTAGCGGCTATAGAAACCCTGAATCCGCATCTCCACATGACCTTCGGCGTAGAGATTAGCGTTCGGATCAGCCTCGATACCGGGCGCGTCGTCGTCTGGCATATTTCAGGACAGGAAGCACCCGAAGCAATTGACATCGTCGGAAAAACGCCGAACGTCGCCGCAAGGATAGAAAAATTAGCGACACCAAACACCGTTGTGATTGGTGATACGACGCATCAATTGGTCGAAGGCTTTTTTAAGTGTGAGGCACTCGGAGCATCTGTACTCCGCGGTATTTCGCAGCCCGTGAACATCTATCAAGTGTCGGGTGAAATCCCTGCACAAAGCCGACTCGATATCGCCAGTGAAAGCGGATTGACACCTCTTATTGGGCGGGAGCGGGAGGTGGAACGCCTCAAACAAGGTTGGGCGCAAGCACTTGCAGCCAACGGACAAGCACTCCTCATAGAAGGAGAAGCCGGTATCGGGAAATCGAGATGCGTGCAGCTAATTCAAGAGCATGTTGAGAGCCACCCAGATGCAGTTACTTTAGAAAGTAGATGCTCACCCTATTACCAGAATAGTCCATTGTATCCTATCCTCTCATTGTTCCAAGAACATGTTGTACAGTTTACAAGCACAGACACTGCACAGATAAGACTCGAAAAACTTGAAAATTTGCTCCGTGACTATAACGTCCCGACTGTCGGGCAAGATACAGAAGCGCAAGCACATACACCGGAAACACTCCCACTCCTTGCTGAATTATTGGATATACCTTTCGAGATACAACGCCGAACGGAAACCGGCACCAGTGCTCGCTTGTATGGTAGACCCGTCAAACAGGATACATATCCATCCGAATGGCGGCGAAGACAGCGACGGCAACAGACGTTGGAAGTCCTCGTCCAAGTGTTGCTGAAGATGTCAGAACAGAAACCGATACTCTTTGTCGTGGAAGACCTCCACTGGATCGATCCGTCCAGTATAGAATTTCTCACACTCTTAATCGAAAAGATCGAAAACGCCAGAATTTTCACAATCTTGTCCTGGCGATCCGACACACACCCCTCAATGGTATACAAAAGTCGGCACAACGTACAATCTAATGAAGATGGAAACTCACAAGCTGTTCCCGATGGAAACGTTACAAATTCTGCCATAGATAGAGAAATTCTGGAGAAACTCCTGCGACCGGCATGGGCGAATACACTGCAGTTGGAGGCACTCACACCTCCCGAAGTCGAAACAATGATTCAGCACGTTGCAGGCGACACGCAACTGCCACCAAACCTTTTCACACAAATTGTCGAAATGACTGAAGGGGTACCTCTGTTTGTTGAGGAACTCACCCAGATGATGCTTGAAGGCGACGCATTGGCACTTTCTTCTGACGCATTGGATGCAACGGGTTCACAGCCCCAAACAATGCAGGTGCCTGTGACACTACAAGATTTGTTGACAGCGCGTCTCGACGAACTCGGGACCGCGAAGGAAATCATCCAACTCGGGGCAACGCTCGGTAGAGAGTGGACAGCGGAGTTGCTGCACAAAATCGCATCAGGCATCGATCTCGGTAATAATATCTTCACCGATTTCGCATCCTTAAAAGATGAATTGGATAAATTAGTAAACGCATTCATTCTCAATCGCAATGAGATGCCTGACAACCGACTCCGCTATACCTTTAGGCATCCGCTTCTGCGTGAAACCGCTTATCAATCGCTGCTAAAAAGCAAACGCCAGCAGTATCATCAACAGATTGCAGAGGTGCTGGAAAGCACAGATGGCTTCCAACCGGAACTCGTCGCGTATCATTACACCGAAGCCGGGCTTCCCGAAAAAGCCGTTGATTATTGGCACAGCGCGGCACACCGTGCCTTAGAACGCTCCGCAAACGTAGAAGGTGTTCGCCACATCATGCAAGGCCTCACGGCACTTGAAACACTCTCAACGAAAATCAATACACCGGAACTCCAGGAAGCCGTCGAACGGCGTGAATTGGAGTTGCAAACGACACTCGGTACCGCACTGATCGCAACCAAAGGATATGCTTCACCGGAGGTGGAAGTCGCCTATACACGCGCACGCGAGCTGCTCGAAACACTTGAAAAAAGGGAGGAAGCCGCTTTAGTAGATGGATCCGATGTTTTGCTTGATCGGGTAAAAGATCTCCGATTCCCAGTGTTATTCGGGTTGTGGCTCTCTCATCTCGTTCGCGGACGACTCCGTTCCGCCCGTGAACTCGGCGAAGCCTGTGTTGTTATTGCCAAACAAACAGAAAACCAAGCGTTTGAAGTCGAGGCACATCGCGCCCTCGGTGCGACACTCTACTATTTGAGCGAATTCAACAGTGCCTTGGCACAGTTGGAGGCAGGAATTGAACGCTATCAGCCGCAGCAACATCCGGTCCCGGCATTTCTCCACTATGCGGCAGAACCCGGAATGACGCTTCTCGCTTATTCCGCGCCACTCTTATGGTGCATCGGCTATCCGACCCAAGCCGAAGAACGGGTTAATCAGGCTGCGATCATCGGAAAGGATACGAACCATCCTTTTAGCGAGGCAGTATCACTCCATTTTAAAACCGTGCTTTATCAGTACCGGGGTGAAGCGGAGAAAGTAATGACCTCAGCAACGCAGATGCTACAGATATGTCAAGCGCACGGATTTTCCGCATGGGAAGCCGCAGCAATGGTGCTCAAGGGTTGGGCATTCGTAGTGCTGAACTGTCCTGAAGAAGGCATCGCCATGATTCGTGAAGGCATCGACGCTTGGAAAGAGACAAGAGGTGAACTCCTGATGCCTCTCTTTCTCGCACTGCTCGCACAAGCGTACCAACGCGCTGGACAATATAGTTTAGCCTTACAGACACTTGATGCTGCATTGCGGGTCATTACACGTACAGGAGAACGCACCTATGCTGCAGAACTCGCTCGACAGAAGGGTGAACTCTGTCTTATCCTCGCTCAGGAAACTGGAAATAACCGACCAACTGTTGCACAAGCAGAATCCTATTTTCAGGAAGCATTAGCGATAGCACGGCAACAAAACGCAAAATCATGGGAACTCCGAGCCGCGGTCAGTTTAAGCGAATTATGGCACACACAAAATCGTGGTGAAGACGCATATAACCTACTTAAACCGATATATACGTGGTTCTCAGAAGGTTTGGATACAAATGACCTTGTACGTGCCGAAAATCTCTTACAAGCATTAGAAATTTTCGCATCTACTTCTGAATAAATAGTTATCAGTTTTCAGTACGGTTTTCTGCGAAAACCTTTCAGTTTGCTTCGCAGTGAGAAAAAGAGGAAACCTTAGAACTATCAAAAACCTCCTTTACCGTTCATCGGGCATCGGTTATTGGTTGAATTAGTCATCAGTTATCAGTTACAAGAGTCCTCTTCACTGAAAACTGAGTACTGAAAACTGACAACTATTAAAGGATATAAATATGAGACTTGGCGTTGTTGGACTCTGTGGCGACTTCCGCACACTTACATCGGATGAAATCGCAAATATCAAGGCTTTGGAATTTACTGGATTAAGCTTCCATTTCCGCAGCGCAGAAATCCTGTCTGTACTACCAGACGCTTGCACCCGCTGTGTGGAAATGTTAGCAGCAGCCAAGCTCGACCTCGTGCAATTCGGCATAACTTACGATGAGTGTCTTTTTCATCCAGATGCCGCCGTCCGAGAAGCCGCTATTGCAAGCGTCCAACGCGGTATGGCGACCGCTGTCTCTCTTGGGGCGCATCACTATCTGTTTCGTCCTGGGAGTCTCAACCCCGATGGGGCTTGGACATCTCACCGAGATAACCACCTCCCAGAATCAATGGAACGGTTGATCGAGACCTTGAAACCGATTGCGGAACATGCCGAACAACATGAACTGACGCTTGTTATGGAAACACATGCAGTTTCCATTATGGGTTCACCGGAAATCTGCCGCGATGTCGTAGAGAAGGTCGGTTCTAATCGACTTCGCATCGTCATGGATTTTGTGAACCACTTTCAAACACTCCTACAGGTTTATGATAGCGAAGACCGTCTGAACCACATTTTTGACGTAATGGGTCCCGTCGCACCTATGGCGCATATTAAAGACATCAGCGTTCAGAACGGTTTGGTACTCCACCTCAATGAAGAGGTCCCCGGCGAAGGTGAATTGGCACTCGGTGTCGCACTCAAACGTTTCGATGCACTCTATCCGGACGGCTACGGATTGATAGAACATCTCCCCGCGGAGAAAATTCCGCTCGCGAATAGCAATGTTCGGCGAATCGCCGCCGAGAACGGCGTTAATATCTACTAATCTCACCTCGAAACGGTTATCAACAGCAAAAAAGGTACCTGGTGAACTCACATCTTTTACTGAAAACCGACAACTAACCACTGATAGCCAACACGAAAAGGTGGATTTTTTAACTCCGCAAAGTTTAAATCACTCTACGTTTTTCTTGATATTTCTATTTTGAATGTGGTATACTTTTCTTAACACTGAACGAGGACTAACCACCTATCTGTGAAAATAGATGAATTAGGAATTTAGCGTCTATATTTCTATAGAAACGTCCAGATTCAAAGGAACAGGATTGACCCATGCTTAAAAACGTAAGGATCGCACATCTTTTAGGACACCTCTTTCGACCCTATATGCTGGCGGCTACTTTTCTCTCGCTTACGTTTTTGTCTGCAGCGTTTGGGCAGGATGATACGATTACCGATACGGTCACAGAAGGGGCACGCAATATCTGGCCACAAGCGCGGGTCTACGCGGTCGTGGTCGTAATTCTCTTCCTCTTCAGCGGGATATTCTATCTAATAAGGCTCTTTCAGAAGGATAAACTCCTCAAGACACTCCTTAACAAATATGTTGTTTTTCAGATGAAGGACGGCAGACGTTACCGAGGCACAATGCGGCTTGAGATCACAGGGATGGAAATCATCTCTGAGGAATCCCGACAGCGCGGGCATGCCCCGAGTTATATCCTCAAGACACAAGAACGTGAAGATCAGATCGTCGCATACATCCGCTACCACGATACGATGAACGAGCGCGAACTACGGGAACGTGCATGGGAACTCGAGCGGGTCTACCAACCGCCATCTATCTACAAAATGCGGCGGAAAATCCGAAACATGTTTGTCGCCCTCAGAGAGGCCTCATCGAATGCTATCAGCATGCTGTCTCAAAGCGTCAAGAAAAGTGTTGGTGGACAATTTGAACGGTACAACGAAGCATATCAAGAAGCACTCGGGGGAAAAGGAGATATAACAGGAATCAATCAACTGGACGAATCTACCGAATATTTGGAGAAGCAGGAGACTTATGAACGTTTAATTGAGCGTTTGGTCGGTACCCGTATTAAAGTCCGTGTCCAGTTTCGCTCCGGCGAAGAGAACCATAGGGGTGAATACACCGCTATCCTCAAAGACTACAATGAAAAACATATAACATTGATGGATGTGAAAGATAATGACAACAACGGTTACAGAGACCAATGGGGCTACGAACTTGAGTATAAGCACAACTTAGATGCACTGAACCGCCGCGATGACCGTGGCTTGCGCTGTCGCGCCGAAGGCGACGACGAAAACGGATATTTTCTTGTTTTTGAAAACAATACGCCTTATCAGATCCGACTTGGGAAGATCGAGTTTTTTGACGGGCCACCCAGCTGGGGATGGGACGCTGAATTTAAAAAATATATGATCAACGCCTTCAGTGTTCAGAAATTCCCAGTCCAACCCGTTGCCAGACATAAGGTCGGTCCATTTGTGCGTATTGCGAAGCCCGAGCAGCTTACGCCAAGACATTATAAAAAGTTTAGAATCAACTTTTGCTCCTTCCGAGATGCAGATATAATTTTCCCGCGCACATGCTGCACCATCGTCGAAAGCGCGGAGAAATATCAACCCGAACTCTTCAGTTTAACTGGTTTGACCGACACAATTCTCGATATGAGCGATACTGAAGACATCGCTATCGCTGACAAGGATGGCCATCCTATCCACGGTGTTAACGTTGTTCACGGATATGTGACGAACGTTAACGAAGAACGTATCGACTTGAAGACGATTGATATCAGCTACAGCCGACGATGGGATGTTGAAAACGCCTTCCGCCGTTTCGATAACAAATTCCGACGTGGCTTTCCCATCCATAAGAGGCTTCTGCCGATAAACCGCGCCAAAATTACAGCGCATGCCTCCATCGTTGAGCAGATACACAACAACCCTGTTCGGCACGAAGCGTTGGCACCGCTCGTTTATCCGCAAGCACGCAGTCTAAACACCGCAGAACAGCGCGTACGCCGCCGAAAATTGATACGTAACCGCATTGTCGGAAACATAAATGCTACCTTTAACACCAAATTTTGGAAACCGAACGATGGAGTTCCCAAGACACCCGGTGTCACACGCTCAGAAGTCCAGATGGCAATGCCAGTCAGACTTATGGCATTCACTGGTAACACATCTAAAGTCGAATTCCCCGTCCTGGAACGTTTTGAATATATTCAAGATCATCACATGATCTACAAGGAAACTCAAAATCTGCGAACCGATCGACTCCCGAAAACCGATATTTTGTGGATCGGCAACGGCGAAATTTACAAAGCCGGCTACCGACTGAACATTGATGCTGAACATCGGATTAAAAATTTCGTCAGCCAAGGTGGGGTCGCCATCGTCTCTGGACAAGATGTCAAAACCAGCACCAAACAGCGCCGCGGAACTGGATGGATACCGGAACCGCTTACCGGCATTGCATGTGACGAAACTTATGAGTTATTTCCCACATTGCGAGGGAAACGTTCACGCATCTTCCAAAATCCGAATCCGTTAAATGGAAACCACCGTACGGATCCAGAGGCAATGGAGCAGCCCCTTATTCGACTCGATGATATGTGGCTCGATCCACTCGGGAAATGGACATCTCTCGCTAAAACCAACATCGCTGCAGCCGGGCTGCCAAGCGACGGATTTGAAAACGCATCCGCACTGCTTCTGCTCCCCTTCCAGAAGGGCTTATATATCGTTACCAGCTTGAAGAATGAGACAGAAGAGGACGTACGCATCAACGATAAAATCATGGAAAATCTGCTCCATTTTTCTGTCAAATGGTTGGACAAACAACGTTCCCAGCACAAGCCACAGAGACCCATTAGGTAGTATTTAGCAATCAGATAACAAGACCTCAGTAAGCTTCTCAACGCCTTCCGTGATAACCAACGCAACCTCAAGCACAAATATCGGAAGTTTCCAGTCTACCCCAAACGTTTCCAGCTTGCTCTCGTCCTTTTGTGTTGTGACAATCAGATCCGCTTGCGCAGCTTGAAATGCCCTGTCCATTTGTCCTAAATCTGCCTCGGTATAGACGTGATGATCAGGAAATGCCAATAATTTCACACTTTCTGGAGAACACCGCATGAGTGTTGTGACAAACGCCTCTGGATTTCCGATTCCACAGACTGCAAGGATCCGTTTCCCCTCAAGTGCTTTCGCAGCATCAAGGGTATTAGTTTTCTTCGTGCTTTTATTCGCTGTCAACGGATAGAGATAGACCGGCTGGTGGACACTCTCCAGAATCAGCGCATTCGGTGCAAATCGCTTCACTGTCTCTTTAGGGTGTAGCGATATGTTAGCGGTCTCTGTCCGTGTCAATAGGATGATGTCTGCACGTCGGAGAGCTGTAGGTGGCTCACGTAAGGTCCCTGCGGGCAGCAATTTCACCGAGTCTCCAAAAGGACGCTCTGTGGGGACAGTGAGAATATCAACATCACGCACAAGCTGCCGGTGTTGGAATCCGTCATCCAAAAGTAGGACATCTACCTCAAAACGTTCAAGGGCGACCCGCCCTGCCTGATAGCGTTGACTGCTTACAACAATCGGAATACCGCTGAGATGCGTCGCCATCATGTATGCTTCATCGCCGCTCTCTCTTAAGGAAGCACACACCCTTTTACCATCCGAGACAATTGTTACCTTTTCACGTGACTGGCGTTTATACCCGCGCAGCAGAATAGCGACGCGCTTTCCTTGTTTTTCAAGATGTCTTGCAATAGTGATAACAGCGGGTGTTTTCCCTGTTCCGCCGACAACAATATTACCAACACTGATGACGCGACACGGCAACGTACGCGCCTTAAACAGACCCAGTGCATAAAGTCGATTTCGGATCCAAACACTCACACCGTAGAACCAACTGAGCGGAATCAATAAAAAGCGTAATGGAGTGGCGAGAAGTTTCTGTTGTAGTGAGGCAAGATCGTGAGAGGGTATGCGTCTCATAGGGCATAAAGTTTGCAAGTGTGCTGAAGTTGCGAAGTCTGTAAAGTCGAAAGAAGATTTCCTAACAATTTTAGACCTTTTACAGACTTTCTGCAGCATCTAACACCAATTCGGCAGTGCGTTCAGCAGCACCAGTCGTACCGAGTTGCGCATAAACTGCTTGAAGTGCCTCGCGTTGTTCTTCTCGTTTCTGTGGATGCTTTAGAAAATCGAGTGCCAACGCCGTCAAGGCAGTCGGTGTCAGTTCCGTCTGTAGCAGTTCCGGGACAATGTCACGCCCGGCAATAAGGTTAGGAAGTCCGCTTCGCTCTAAGGGTGTCAACGCTTTGACAATGTGCCAGTTAACCGATGCAGTCCGAAAGAGGATAATCATCGGCGTCCCGATGCATGCTGCTTCAAGCGTTGCCGTACCGGAAGTAACCAACAGCAGGGTTGATGCCCGCATTGCTGGATAGGTCTGGTGCTCTACAATTTTAAGGGATGGGATTCGAGTGTTCAAGAGTTCATGTTGACACTTTGCAATAAGATCACGTGAAATTCCGGGGGCTAACGGGAGCATCCATTGTGCATCTGGGTAGACCTGAGCAATGTTCGCAGCGGCTTTTAGCATCACCGGCAAAATATGACGGATCTCAGAACGGCGGCTCCCCGGCATCAACCCGATAACAGGCGCGTTCTGCGCGCCTTCTGTTTCACATAAGTCAAGATGTTCACGTGCCTCTTGTGGACTCAGGGAGGTTCGCGCAAAATCAACGAGTGGATGTCCTACGAATTCTGCGTTGGCACCGGCATCTCGGTAAAATTCTGCCTCAAAAGGGAAGATTGCTGCGATAACATCTGCCCATTTAGCCAGTTTCTTTGCTCGACCGGCACGCCACGCCCACGCTTTCGGCGGAATGTAATAGACAACTGATACTCTATGCTTCTGGGCAAATTTCGCCAACGGCATATTAAATTCGGCAAAATCCACGAGGAGAAGCACATCAGGCTGTTCTTCA
The DNA here is from genome assembly GCA_028824575.1 of Candidatus Poribacteria bacterium. Taxonomy (GTDB): domain Bacteria; phylum Poribacteria; class WGA-4E; order WGA-4E; family WGA-3G; genus WGA-3G. Next base: position 18,698 of record JAPPDN010000244.1, read on the forward strand.
CGGATACGTTGTTTCAGATACGCCTGTTTCCGAAGGAACATTGGGAGGACTCTGACGACATCGGCAAACCCCATGACAGCGGAATCTCGGATGTGAAGATCAAGTTTCACTGATGCCGCTGCCATCTGGTCGCCACCCATACCGAAGAGTGTTATATCAGGACAGAGTGCCTTGAGTTGCCGAGCAACATGAGAAGCGTGCAGATCACCAGAGGGTTCTCCAGCAACAATCATAACCTTTGGCACAATAATCTCCAAATAGTTATCATGCTTCGCAGTGAGAGTACGGTTTTCAGAAAGAGACTTTGGGATTATCTCACTCCTCTTTAACTGACAACTGAAAACTGATAACTGAAAACTATTCCTCTGATAACTGACAACCGTTCACGGCATCATCCCCGGCACCTTCAGTCCATCGGTTTCATCAAAACCGAACATCAGATTGAGATTCTGCACAACAGCACCCGCAGCACCTTTACCGAGGTTATCAATCGCTGCCATCGCGACGACGCGGCGGGTCCGCGTATCGACTTCAAGCCCAACATCACAATAATTACTGCCGAGCACCGCCTTTGTCTCCGGGTATGCTCCCGAAGGAAGCACCCGAACAAACGGCTCGTTCTCGTAAAAGCCTGAATACATGCCGAGGACTTCTTCAGTGGACATCTCCTCGGCGAGGCGCATATAGACAGTACTGAGAATGCCTCGCGTCATCGGGACAAGGTGCGGCGTGAACGTCACACGAACAGGTGCCGACGCAACAGCACTCAATTCCTGTTCAATTTCTGGTGTATGCCGATGTACGCCGATGTTGTAGGCGACAACGTTAGACTCTCGATTCGGGTAATGTGTATTTTCGCGAGGTTTCGGACCGGCACCCGAAATGCCCGATTTCGAGTCAACAATGATAGAATCTAATTCCACGACCCCTTGAGCGACCAACGGCATCGCCGCAAGTGTAGCACTCGTCGGATAACATCCCGGATTCGCCACAAGTTGGGCATCCCGAATCTTGGCGCGATACCGTTCTGGCAACCCATATACCGCCTGCGGCATGAGTTCCGCGCTTGTATGTTCGGTGTGATACCACGCTTCGTACGTCTCGGCATCCTCAAGTCGATAGTCTGCACTGAAATCCACGACGCGCAAATCTTGTGCCAGAATTTGTGGCACGAACGACATCGCCACTTTGTGCGGAACAGCGAGGACAACAACATCCACTCGCTCTTTGAGGGAATCAAGGTCTAAGGGTTCAAATGCGGACGAGAGAAACCCGCGGAGGTTCGGCAGGACACTGTCAATACACTGCCCCGCGTAGGTTTCAGATGTACAGAGTGCTACTTGTAACCCGCCAGAGTGGTTAGCGAGAAAGCGTAACAACTCACTACCGCTATATCCTGAAGCACCAACAATC